>CAZAIS010000355.1:0-3372 GCA_964485255.1 uncultured Acidimicrobiales bacterium
AAGAAGTAGTGAGAACGGTGGCTTTTCCCAATACCTAGAGCAGGATGCTGAACTCCCCGGCAGCAGTCCGCCTCGCCCGCGCTCCGTTTACCTCGACCGACAGGAGTGGTGCTCCACCGTCCAGCCTGATGATGACTTCCGCCCCCGGGTCCACCCTGCCGGCAACCTTCATGGAGATGAGCCCGCCCGACTCCTCGAGGCTTTCCACGTAACAACCGTTTATCCCGAAAGCCTTCATGCGCTCGACGTCCACGTAGATGTCCCCGAAGTGCTTCTGCGCGTAGGCGGCCGCATGGCAGGCGCTGCCGGCCCCCCAGTCCGAATCGAGGAAGCCCGGGACCGCCCGGTCGTGCCCGAAATGCCCGTAGTTCTCCATCACCGAACCGGTCTCCTCCTGTACGGCGATTCTCATGTTTCCCGGGGCGACACTCCAGTTCTCATCGATGAACATCAGAGCGAAGGACGCGCGTAGAGCGCTGATCCCGCGCTCGATGTACTGCTCTTCACCGGTCAGCCTGTAGTAGTCCATCAGGGCAAGCGCCACGAGTGCCTGGCGCGCGTCGTTCCACTCCGCGTCGGTGTTCATGACTCCGAAACCGCCGAAACCGTTGACCGACAGGAACGGCGGGTCCCACACCTGCTGGTAGAGGGCCAGGTGGTCGAGGACTTCCCTGCCCAGCGCGAGATGCTCCCTGTCCCGCGTGGCCTTGAAAACGAGGCCCAGGGCCGATGCGGCCCAGTACATGCTCATGGTGTTCTGGGGAAACGTGCCGGTGTATTCGTCGAAGAGGCCGAGGCGCTTCCTGGAGCAGGAGTAGAAGGTCTCGAAGTCAAACCACTTCTGGCGCGGCACCACTTCCTCCGCCAGGAAATCACAGGCCTTGATCGCCGAATCCAGGTAAGCGGCTTCGTTCTCCACCTGGTAGAGCCTGGCGAGGAACATCGCGGCCGCGGCGCTGGTGGCGCTCTCCTTGAGCTCCGCCGACAGCCTCGGCGCCTCCCCGTTCGGCCGGACCCAAGTCGGAAACGCCCCCGAGGGAGACTGGAGCTTCATGAGCCAGGCCGCGAGCTTCCTGCAGCGTGCCAGGAGCCTGGGGTCGCCCTCGTGGTCCTCGAACCACTGGGCCATGTAAAAACCGGTGGTGGCGCAGTCGGCGGTGTGGTAGGAGTCCACGTGCCGGAAGCCACGCGTGCCACGGGACCAGAACACGCCTTCCGCGGTCGGGTAACACACGGCGGGGATGGCGCCGTCCTCGCCCGGCGCGAGGATGGCCAGGTTCTTCACCGCCAGGGCGTTGCGCAGCAGCTCGCTGTCGTTCCACCTCCGGGCGAACCAGTAGGCCCCATACGCGCTGCGAAGGTTGTTGAACCAGGACTGCAGGAACACCTGAGGGGGCGCCTTGGGGGCGCTGCGGTAGGAGGCCCGCTCGTAGAGGGCCGCCAGGGCGGGCCTCTCGCTCATCAGCTCGATGCCCTTGCGGGACGCCGCCAGCACCACCTCCTGGTAACGGAGGTACCTCTGCAACTCGCGCAGGCTCATCAGCCGCACGCCGCGACGGCAGAGGAAGTGGATCCCGACGGTCCCTCCCACCGGCTGTCCGTCCAGGGAGAAATGCCTGAATAGGTCGGGGCTCTTGAAGACGCGCTTGAGGCCCTCGGAGGCGTACCTGTCCCAGCCCGCGGCCTGCGGCTCGCCCGCGCGATAGCGCCTCCTGCCGAAGCGCTCCCATAGAAACGAGACGACCTCGGCGGGACCGAATCCATCCCGGTCCGCGGCCAGGTAGTACCCGAGCGCGAGCCTCTGCCCGGGACTCACCGGCGTCTCGCGCTGAAAATCATTCTCGAAGTACACGTGGCCTTTCACGCGGGTGCGCCCGATCCCGAAGCTCACTGTCGGGCAGTGGTTCTCCCCCGATGACACCTGGTAATCGAGGTAATACCTCGCTTCGCTCCCTGAGTACGCGGGCTCGAGCACCTCCAGGTCCGCCACGATCGCGAAGAAAACGCCGGCTTTCCGCATCATCACCACCGGCGAGCGGAAGACGTGGTCCGATACGACCATGTCCGACTTCGGGCGCAGGTGCGGGACGAAGCTGTAGTCGAGGCTTGAGGTTTCCTCGCCCCGCGCGAAGACGAAGTCGAACCTGTCGAAGACCCGGTTCACGCCGGCCGTGCCGGACCTGCTCCCCTGCTCCCCCACGCCGCCTTCAGCGACCCGGGTCAGCCGGTGGACCACGCGCAGCATGGGAAGGTCCTCGACGGGGGTGACTTCCGTCTCGATGCGAAACCCGCCCCTGAGGTCGCGGAGGCGGAGGCCTCCCGTGCCGTCGGGCTCCATCTCGACCATCTGCCCGGCCTCGACCTCGTTGCCGCCGGCGATCAACCTCGGGAAGGATGCTCCCTTGTGGAAGTAACGCACCTGCCTGGCGCCGAGAAGGGCCGCCGGGAACCACCCGCCCTCTGTGTCGGGCAGGAGGACGGAGAGGAACGGGTGCACCCCGGGTTCGTTCAGCTTCAACCTGATCCTGTCGTTCCCGACGGTGCCTTCGCCCACGGCCGCGGCCTTTCCCTCTTCGCCCTTTATTCCCTGCTGCGCGCCTGCTCGGCCTCGAGGCGCGCCAGTTGCTCGGGTGTCCCGATGACGATCACCACGTCATCCTTGCCGATCTGCGTGTCGGGCGGGGGGTTCGGGTTGAACGTGGATTCCCCGCTCTTCCTGATGGCAAGCACTGTCACACCTGTTCGCTCCCTCAGCCTCGAATCCTTGATGGTAAGGCCGAAAAGGATGGAATCCTCCTTGATGAGGAACTCCGAGAGCTGGTACTCGGGAAGCTTGCCCGTCACTCCCACGTCCAGGAACTCGCACAGCCTCGGCTGCAGCATCAGGTTCGCCATGCGCTTGCCGGCGATCTTGTGAGGAGATATGACCCGGTCCGCGCCCACCATCTCCAGCTTCTGCTCAGACTCGGGCTGCTCCGCCCGGGAGACGAGGAGCGCCTCGGGGTTCAAAACGCGGGCCGTCAGCACGACGTAGAGGTTGTCGGCGTCCGAGCCGATGGCGCTGACAAGGCCGACCGCGCTCTTCACGCGGGCCTCCTCCAGCACATGGTTCTCGGTCGCGCTGCCGTGGATACACAGGTAGCCGTCACCGACACATTCGCCGTACACCTCCTCGTCGATCTCGATCACGACGAACCTCTTGCCCTGGGCGGCAAGCTCGTCGGCTACGCTCCTGCCGACGCGCCCGTAGCCGCAGACGATGAAATGGTTCTCCAGCCTCGATATCTGTTTCTGCATCTTCCTTCTCCCCCAGAAATCGCCAAGGAACTCGCTTAGCACGAACTCGAAGAGCCCGGTCAGGAAATACAGGAG
>CAZAIS010000356.1:0-3361 GCA_964485255.1 uncultured Acidimicrobiales bacterium
CTATTGGGGTCGACCCTCGTCATTTTTCACCCGGCGGCATTGTGAGCGTTCTTCATCGTCGCGACTCACCGGGCTTGTCGATGGTACGTGGTCGAGGCCGCCCGGGCGACGCTTCGACGTGAAAACGCTCCTCGAGGCGTGTAACATGATCAATGGCCGTTTCCGGAACTGGAGGTCTATTGAGCGGGACTCATACTCATTCCGGCGGGCGAAGAAAGGTGATTGTCGCCGTCGTTTCGATTGCCGTAGTCGCCGTATTCGCGTGCCTGTACCTGGCGGCTATCGCCGCCTACCACAAAGAGACGAACTCCAGGCAGGCGCTACTGCGGCAGGGAGAGCCGGAAACGCCTGATTACATGGACGTAGAAATCAAAGTGACCGCTTTCGATCCCGTCAAGGACAGCATGGACCTCAGGATAGGTTTCAGGCCGAACGGAAACCTGGAGTCGGGCTCACAAACCTCGAAAGAGATATGCCTGATCACCAACTCCTCGACAGGCAGCTCGGAGAGAGTTCTGCCGAAAAACCAGTTCATGAGCTCCATGGACATCACCATCGAGACCGATGGAACGGTCAGCGATTACCCCTGGGATAAACACGAGGGTCTGCTCTTGCTTGCCATGGAAACGCGCGAAGCGGACGGGAGGGAGGACCCTTTGGTGATGAGGATCACCTTCACGGGCTCACTGGCCGGACTGCGCCTCTACGCGGACCTGAGCAAGGAATCGAACCCCAGCATGGCAATCATCAGGACCCTGACGCAACGTTCCACGGTCATCAAGGTCGTGGTCTCATTCTCGATGTTCCTCTTGTGGGTGTTGACGGCGACGGTCCTCGCCATGGTAATCGCCGTGCTTATCGGCAACAAGATAGAGATGGTCATGTTCCCGTTTATCGGCACGATCCTCTTTTCCATGATCGCCTTCCGGAACGCGCTGCCCGGAGCTCCACCGATAGGCGCGGTCAGCGACTACCTGGCGTTTTTCTGGGGATACTCGCTATGCATACTGGCCCTGCTCGCCCTCACGGTTATCTGGCTTAAACGGCTGCCCAGGAAACCGAAGGTCCTCGGCGCGCCTCCCGACGCGGGGGCGGGGTTGGGATCGCCGGAAGAGAAGCGCGTAGACTGACGGCAAGTCCGGGAACCCCCCGACCCCCACCCGCTTGACTTCTCGGGGTCAGTTCTTTTTCTCCATCCGCGGTCACGCGTCAGCGCGAATGCATAGCAAGCCGGGAATCGCGGCGCTGTTCGTCTCACGCTACTGGTATAATCGCATCACAGCGACAAAGGAGTCTGTCATGCTCGAAGTCGAAAACCTGACGGTTTCGATTGGAGAAAAGACCCTGCTGGAGGATGTGAGCCTGAGCATAGACGAGGGCGAGACGAGGATGCTCTTCGGCGAGAACGGCTCCGGGAAAACGTCCCTCCTGATGGCCATCATGGGGCTCGGCGATTACAGGGTCGAGACCGGGCGCATCCTTTTCAAGGGTGAAGACATAACGCACATGCCGACGGACGAACGGGCCAGGCGCGGCATCGGAATAATGTTCCAGCGGCCGCCGACGATCACCGGCCTGAGGCTGAAAGAACTGCTGAACCTGATCGAGTCGAACGGGCATGACGTCGAGGAACTCGCCCGGTCTTTGAATTTCGAGGCCTTCCTCGACCGCGACATCAACCAGGGCTTCTCGGGAGGGGAAATCAAGCGCGCCGAGATCCTTCAACTGATGACGCAGGACCCCGACCTGATATTGCTGGATGAGCCCGAGTCCGGGGTGGACCTGGTCAACATAGACCTGATCGGCAACGCCATCCGGAAGCTCCTTCAGAAGGACCTGCATAGGAAACGCCACAAATCGGGGCTAATCATCACGCACTCCGGGTACATCCTCGACTACGTGGAAGCCGATAAAGGGTGCGTACTCGTAAACAAGACAATATGGTGCACCGGGAACCCGCACGAGATTCTCGAGGGCATCAGGGAGCGCGGATATCAGGGGTGCCTGTCATGTCAGAGATAAAGAACAGGGCCGAGGCGGCCAGGGACAAGCAGGCCGCGTTCGGGCCGGACCTGGAGCTGGACGAGTTTACGCTGGAGGCCCCAGGGTACGGGGAGAAACCGCTGGAGCAGATCGACGAGGTGGACCGCGACCGCCTGCTCAATGCCGGTGTCGACGTGACCGGGAAGGAGAGATCGGGGTCATTCATCCAGGTCGACAGCTCCGTGCTCCATGCCGCGCCCACGCAGGAAGGCATCGAGGTGCAGTCCACCAGAAAAGCGCTGGAGATGTACCCTTGGCTGGAGGAGTACATCTGGAAGCTGGTGCAGGTCGACACCGACAAGTACACAGCGAGCGCGGAGCTCAACTTCCAGGACGGCTATTTCATTCGCGCTCTACCCGGCGCCAAGAGTGTCTTCCCCGTGCAAGCCTGCCTGTATCTGAAAGCGGCTTCGATGAGCCAGAACGTCCACAACATCGTGATCGCCGAGGAAGGCTCCGAGCTTCACATAATCACCGGGTGCGCCACGGATTCCCCGGAGCTCACCGGTCTGCACATCGGCATCAGCGAGTTCTACGTCAAGAAAAACGCGAAAGTCACTTTCTCCATGATCCACAACTGGGCCGAGAACATAGCCGTGCGCCCCAGGAGTGGCGTGCTCCTGGAGGAGAACGCGGTGTATCTGAATAATTTCATCTGCCTTCACCCCGTGAAATCCCTCCAGCTCTTCCCGAGCGCGCAACTGGCGGGAGAGAACGCCACCGCGCGGTTCAACTCCGTCCTCCTGGCGGGCCCCGGCACGAGCATGGACGTCGGGTCCCGGGCGACGCTCTCGGCGCCGGGAACGAGGTGCGAGATCATCGCCCGCTCCATAACCACCGGCGGAGAGATCATCAATCGCGGGCTGCTTGTAGGCGAGGTCGAGGGCGTCAAGGCGCACCTGGAGTGCAAGGGCATGATTCTCAAAGGTGGGGGCAGGATCTACGCGATCCCCGAGCTGGACGGACGGGTGGAAGGCGTGGAGATGTCGCACGAGGCGGCGGTAGGCAAGATCGCGCGCGACGAGGTCGATTACCTCATGGCGCGGGGACTCTCCGAGGACGAAGCCGTGGCGACGATCGTGCGCGGCTTCATGCACGTGGACATCGAAGGGCTGCCCCCGGTCCTCAAACAACATATCGACGGCGCGGTGCAAATCTCCGACAAGTCGTTCATGTAACCGATAAGCACGCAACCTCGTTCACCTCCAATCGGCGGGTTTCTTATCGCGGGTGGACCATCACGTCAACCATCCGTCGCCCGCAACGTCAACCCAACGAGCCATTCCACCCGCGCGGCGCTCCATATCCACGTGTTCGC
>CAZAIS010000357.1:0-3351 GCA_964485255.1 uncultured Acidimicrobiales bacterium
GTTCCGCGACGCGCAACACGAGGGAGGTGGAAGCGGCCATGGAGACCAGCACGGGGATTCCCATCCGTACCGCCTTCAATGTCATCGCGCAACTGATCCGGCCGGAGTTGAACAGTATCTTGTCCTCGAGAGGAATACCCCGCATGGCGCACCAGCCGACGGCCTTGTCCAGCGCGTTGTGCCTTCCCACGTCTTCGGTCGCGACCAGCAGTTCCCCCGAGGAGGTGAAGATGCCGGCTCCGTGAGCCCCGGCGGTGCCCTGAAAGATCTCCTGCCCGCGGGTGAGCTCTTCCCCGAGGCCGAAGACCACCCGCTCGGTGACCTGGACCCGCGAGGTAATCCGGCCTTCGCGGGCGTTATCGATTGACGCGCGGTCCACCCCGAAAAAGCCTGAGCGACCGAGAACCGGGCTCGAGAAACCGCCCGCGTTCTCAGACGGCTTCAGAACGATGTCGATGACGTCTCCGCGGTCGCCGCAGTCTCCGGCAGCCGCGTCTCGAGGGCCGGCCGCGCCACCCCGCGCGCCGCGGCGCTCGAGCCGCATGACCCTGTCGGCGTCCTCGATTACCTTCTCGGTGAGGCAGAACCCCACCGCCAGCTCGTGATCCATGCCCGGAAGACGCATGAGCACGACAAGCGGCTGTCCGTCGACGGTTATCTCCAGAGGCAGCTCGACCGCCACGCGGTCCGTAAAATCCTCCGGCTCCATCCCGACTCTATGCCGCTTGGTTTCCCAGTCTATTGTGGACACGATGTCCCTCCCTGGCCCGTTGGACGACAAACCGTCACGTTGGATTATCACCAACCATCCGGGCTGTCATCAAGGGCGGCTTCAGCGCCTCCCGGGCCATGCGAACGGATTCCCCAAAGGCTTCAAGCAAGCCATCTTGACGCGACATTCCTTCTTCGCCGACCTTCCTCGACAATGCGGCGGGCCGTCCCCCCGCGCGCAATCACGCGCTGAACACGTGAACATCGGTTGCCTTGAACGCGAGATGAATCTCCTTGCCGACGCCGAGCTCCATGTCCTCGAGCGAGTACCTCGTTATGGAAGCAATCAACTGGATGCCGATGTCGACTTCCACCTTGACCACGCTGCCCTGGTCCACGATACCGGTAATCCTGCCCCGAAACGTGTTTCTCGCGCTGGACCTGATCGGATCGAGGGAGATCATTATGGACTCGGGCCTGATCGTCATGTAGACACTGCCTTCCACGGGCTCGACCGTGACGAACCGGTTTCCGTTGACCGCTACCGAGTAGAGGCTGTTGTTCCTGGACGATGACCCACGGTATATATTGGTGATCCCCACGAAGTCCGCCACGAACCTGGAGTTGGGCTTCCGGAAGACCTCGCGCACGTCGCCGACCTGGACGATGCTCCCGGCGTCCATTATCGCCATCTGGTTGCCAAGCAGGAAAGCCTCGTCGAGACTGTGGGTTACGTGGACCATGACGGTGTCGGTGACCTCGCGGATCCTCCGCAATTCCTCCCGCAAGCTCGAACGGGTTGCCGGGTCCAGGGCGCTGAGCGGCTCGTCCAGGAGCA
The DNA here is from genome assembly GCA_964485255.1 of uncultured Acidimicrobiales bacterium. Taxonomy (GTDB): domain Bacteria; phylum Actinomycetota; class Geothermincolia; order Fen-727; family Anoxymicrobiaceae; genus CAZEJS01. The sequence continues at coordinate 1,550 of CAZAIS010000357.1, forward strand.
GCACTTTCGGCTCGATCGCCAGCGCCCGCGCGATGGCCACCCTCTGCTGCTCGCCTCCGCTCAAGCTGTCGGGACGCCTCCGGAGCAGATGGGACACCCCGAGCATGCTCGCGAGCTTGGCAACCCTGGCCGTCGCTTCATCCTTCTCCACCTTCCTGGCCTTGAGGCCGAACAGGATATTCTCTTCCACGTTCAGGTGCGGGAAGAGCACGTAATCCTGGTAGACCATGCCGAGGAACCGGTCTCTCGGGGGAACATTTGTGACGTCCTTTCCATCCAAGAAGATTCTTCCACGGTCCGGCCTGTATACCCCGGTGATGGTCTCGAGCAGAATGGTCTTTCCCGCGCCGGTCGGACCGAGGATCACGAGGTAGTCGCCGTTCGCGACCTCCAGGTTGATGTCCCTCAGGGCGAACTCTCCGATATCAACGTGCAAGTCCTCAACAACAAGCAAGGGTCACTCCAGGTCAAAACATGCGGATCCTGGCCGCAATAGCCTCCAGCACGAACAGGGACAACAGGGATATCAGGATAAGGACAATGGCCGCCGCGACGGCCATGCTCAATCCCCCCTCGGATATATTCAGAAAGATCGCGGCCGGGAGGGTCTCGGTGCGCGCGCTGGTGGCGCCCGCGACCATGTAGGCCGCCCCGAATTCGCCGATTCCCCTGCACCAGGTGATGATGGCGCCCGCTATCAGGCCGTTTCTCGCCATGGGAAGCGAGACCCTCCAGAATGCTTTCCCCTCGTCACAGCCGAGGGTCTTCGCGACGTTCTCGTACCTGGGATTGATGCTGTCGAAGGTGGAACGCAATATCCTGTATGTGAATGGCACGTTTATCAGGAAATGAGCCAGCACGATTCCGGCTGGGGTGAACACGAACCTGAGGCCGACGGAGGAGAGTCCCTTCCCGAAAGAGGTCGTGCCGAAGACAATGAGCAATCCAAGGCCCGCCACGACCGGGGGCAGCGCGAGCGGCATGTCCAGTATGACACCGAGAGCGGTCTTGCCCTTGAACCTGTAGCGGGACATGGCGTAAGCCGTCGGAACGGATACGACGACGCACATGATCGTCGAAACCGCCGATGTGAAAAGACTCAGCCTGATGGCGAACCAGATCTCCGACGATCCCAGGGCCTTTAGAAGATCGTCGAGAGTGACATGTGTGATCAGGCATACCAGGACCGTCAGGACGAGCATGCCCAGCAGGAAAGCAATTGTGGTGGTGCTTACCTTGAATAGAGAAACCCTGCGGGCGGGGACGACAGCCTTTTCCTCCCGCCCGCTCTCGATTTCGCCCTGACAGGCCTCTTCCCACGTACTGTTATCGGTAATCACGATGGGAACCCCGCGGATCACTCTTGTTTCTCATGCCTGTCATCTGGATAAAGCACGAATCCGTGCGACTCGAACACCTTGCCGGCCTCTTCGGAGGCGCAGAAATCGACAAACGCGTTCGCGGTCTTCTTCTTGTTGGAGAAAGCGAGGCTCCCCACGGGCACGACTTCGACGACGTTCTGCTCCGCGGGTATCTCAATGACCTTGACGTTCGGGGTGTTCTCGAGGAGGTCCCCCCATATGATGGACGCGTCGGCCTGGCCTTCGCTTACATACACGACCAGCGGTTCCACGGTGGCGGCGGTGGCGATCACGTTTTTCCAGACGGCATCCTTGAGGCCGTTCTTTTCCAGCAGCTTGTTTCCCACCTTGCCGATGGCGGCCGCCTTGGGGTCTCCCCAGACCACCTTGACGCCCGGTCCGGCCAGGTCGGCGAGACACTCGATGCCGGCCGGGTTATCC
>CAZAIS010000358.1:0-3341 GCA_964485255.1 uncultured Acidimicrobiales bacterium
CCACGTCCAGGTACTCGACCTTGCCGACTATATCGACGCCGCCGGCTATCACACCGTCGACCTCCGTCAGTTGCCTCTGGTCGATGCCGTGGCCGCCCTGGCGGGTGATGGCACCGATGTCGTGCAGGTACGCCGCGTACTCCACCTGCTGCGCGTCCTCCGGCGACAGCCCGAGCTCGCGCGCCACGCCGAGGGCGAGCCGGGAGACCCGGTCGGCGTGACCGAGGGGCAGCATGCCGGTCTCTTCGGGTATCGCGGAAAGGACGCGGATAGTCTCCAGCAGGTACTGGTCGGTGGCCGCCACCCTGTTGAACGCGTACATGAAGACGAGCAGAAGAGGGAGCACCACGAGCATCGACCACATCCCGATACCAACGAATACGAGGCCCATCGCTCCGCCCGTGAGTACGATAATCACCATCACAAACCACGACTTGCGAAACACGCTTCGGAAGTACACGGCCATCGGGAACGCCCCCTCGGACGACATGGAGTAGGATTCCCTTACGAGGTACACGAGGTAGAGCAAACCGGCGCAGACCGCTGAAGCCGCCAGCACGGCAGGCGTGTAGTGACCGAGGAGCTCCGGCTTCTTGGGCAGTAGTTTCACCAGCGCGTAGAAGACCAGCGCGGCGAGGCCCACGCCTGAGTAGTCCAACAGCATCCCCATCAGATCGTCCTTCGTGATCCTCGAAGCCAGCCTTATAACTAGCAACACGATCGTTCCCAGCAGGAAGAGCCACACGACCTGCACGGCGCCCGCGCCGTTAATCTTGCTGTAGGGAACCGTCGGCAGGTTGACCGGCAATGCTATCAGCGCCGCCAGCAGGGGAGCTAGCCCCAGGCTGATCCTGCCGCCGCCCTTGAGCTTGAGGTCGAGAAGGGAGGCTAGCACGAAAACCACGAGCAGGAAGACGAAATCACTGTAGTCGATAGCGCTCAACCGGGTAAAGACTATCGACAGCACCAGGGTAGCCAGGGCGGCAAGGGCGATGAGCAAGGTCGCCAGCGGGAACCCTCCACCGGAGGAAACCCTCGCCTTCGGAGCCCGCTGCCTGGGCGCCCTGAGGGCCCTTGCGGGAGACGGCCGGTCGGCCGTTTCCGCAGCGGCTTCCTCCAGATCGCCGGTCCCGGGAGCGTGAACCGGTTCGGGTACCTCCGGGCCGTCCTCGCCACCGCGTCTGCGCGCGCGCTCTTCATCGGCGGGCGTGGGAGCCTCTTTCTGCCTCTTCATCCCGGGCGGGGGGGCGGGGGGGATCGCCACCGACGGGCCGCGAGCGCTCTCGCCTGTCTCCTCGCCGTACTCCTCGTCGCCGAACTCGATATCATCGAACCCTTCGACGAATTCCTCGCTATCGAATACTGTGCTACGAGGTCTTCGGGCCCGTTTCTTCCTGGTTGTTCTTCCCGCGAGAGCCCGTTTTCCTCTTTGGTTCCCGGACCCTTCGTTTCGAGCCAATGTCAGTCCTCTCCCATTCACGGATGTCTTTCTCGATATCGTCTCGCACCTGCTCGTAGGATACTCCGTCCGCGGGCGTCGCGCCGTCGAGCGTAGCGGACGACTCCTGCGCCTCGGCCGGGGCAGTCCGCGCCTCGCCCGAGGCGGGCTGCTCCGGTTCGAGCATGCTCATCTGGGTCTGCTCCGTCCTTCTGCCGGGCATTCGGACCTTGTCCTTGAGGGCGCCCTTCCACAGGCCCCGCTTCCTCACGACCTTGACAAAGGCGTCAACGGCCGCGGGGTCGAACTGAATGCCCTTGACCCGCACGATCTCTGAGGCGGCCTCGTGAGCGCTGAGCGGTTCCCTGTAAGGCACCTTCCGCTGCATTGCGTCGAACGCGTCCGCGACGGCCAGTATCCTGGCGCCCAACGGGATCGTGTCTCCGGCCAGCCCGTCGGGGTAACCGCTACCGTCTGCCATTTCGTGATGGTGACGCACGGTGGGGGCCACGGCCGCGAAGGAGCCTTCCTTCGACACGATCCTGGCACCGACAAGCGGGTGTTTCTTGATCTCCTCGTATTCCTCGGGAGTCAAAGGCTCCGCCTTGTCCACGACCGACGGGTCGAGGGCCAGCTTCCCGATATCGTGCAGAAGCGCCGCCTGCCTCAGGTAATGAACGTCCTCCTCGGCGAAGTCCATCTCCTCGGCCATGGCCACGGCTATGTCGGCGACACCCAGGGCGTGCCCCTCCATGAACATCGTTCCGCCTTCGACGGCTTCCATTATCGAGAGCGTAGTGTTGTCACATACGTCGCGCATGGTGCCGTAGCGCGTGTAAATCACTCGGACCGCCAGCAGCGGCACGAACAGCAGCAAGACCGCCGGGAACTCGAGCTTGACGTACACAACCGTCGCGAGAAACCCGATGGCGGAATACAGGAAATAGCCCGGCAGCTTCGGCAACAGGCGCCGCTGCCAGAAACGGAGCATCCTGTCGGACTCGCCCGCGAGGACCGGCATTACCAGCAGGGTGTTGCAGACGAAGAACACCAGGGTCGCCAGTATCCACGGCAGGACCAGCTTCCCACCGTTCTTCAACGTCCCATCCAGCACGGCTCCCCCGGTGTACTTGAAGACGAACGCCGCGGCGCCCGAGGCGAACACCAGTTGCGCGGTATTGAAGGCCACCCGCTTCCAGCCCTGTGGAAGCCTTTCCATGAAGAATATTGGAAGCCCGAAAGCGGCGACTACGACCGCTCCGAGGGGACCGGAGATCATCATCGCCATCACCAGCGGAAGCATCGCCATCGAAATGCGGCCCACCGGCTTCATGGGCAGGGCGAACAACTCGGAGGCCAGGAACATGATCCCGATAAGGACTACCGCGAACCAGTTCTCCTTCTTGGCGGTGAACCCGAGAAGTACCAAAAGCGCGACGGCCAGGACTATCGAGACGGCCAAGGCGTTGTCCGTCCTGCCGGTGTGCCAGCGAGTGCCCGTCTCGTCCGGCTCAACGGGGTGGCGCCGTCGCCGGCGCCCGCCCTTCTCCTCGCCCTCGAAAAGGGATTCGTCCAGTTGGAGGCTGGAGCGTCTCACCATCTTATGCCAGCACCCCCGGCGAGGAACGTCTCCGCGATATATCTCAGGGCTTTCCTGGTAAAACTGATCAGACCGGCCATGGCCGGTCACCCCCTCGCAGGATTCAGTCCGCGACGCCGTAATCGATCAAGCCGAAGTTACCGTCGATGCGCCTGTAGACGATGTTGGTGTTGTCCGTCTCGGAGTCGGTGAAAACGAAGAAATCGTGACCGAGGGTTTCCATCTGGAGGATTGCCTCCGCGGGAGTCATCGGCTTGCGCGATATCACCTTGGTCTTGATGATGGCGGGGGCCTCCTCCTCCG
>CAZAIS010000359.1:0-3331 GCA_964485255.1 uncultured Acidimicrobiales bacterium
GGGCTGAGCGTGACACTCACGCACAGAGACATCGACAAGTGACGATGAGCAGCATCCACGAGGTGAAAGAGGAGCTCGGGAGGATAAAGCCGAGCAGGAGATGCTGCCGGCTCGCCGAGCTTTCCGCGTTGCTCCACATGGACGGCACCTACGCGATACGGGCCGGGGGGCACATGCTGGTGACGGAATCCTCCGGAGTCTATACGGCCCGAAAGATCTACACCCTGATCCACGCCCTGTTCCGGCTGGACACGCCCGTGGTGAAGGTGATCAAGAGCACGCCCCGCAGGGGAACCGTCTACCGCCTCGAGATCCACGATCAGCCCGGGTTCCACCAGGTGCTCAACGAGGTTGGGGTACTCGACTCCGGCCTGGCGCCGGAGAGGGCCGTCCCTCGCAGGATCACCAAGAGCGACTGTTGCGCGGCGGCTGCCCTGAGGGGAGCGTTTCTCGGGGGGGGCTACGTCAGCGCGTCCCTCGGGCCGGCCGACCTGGAAATCGCGTTCTCCAGCCGGGAGTCCGGGATGGCGTTCGGAGAGCTCTTCAATCGAAGGGGGTTCGTACCCGGTATGCGCGAGCGGCGCGGCCAGTGGGTGGCTTACCTCAAGAAGAGGCAGCAGATATCGGAGTTTTTAGCGGTAATAGGCGCTCATGCGGCACACCTCGAATGGGAGAGCAGGACGATCATGAACGCTACACGCAACACGGTAAACCGGCTGGTGAACTGCGACGCGGCGAACGCGAGGAGACTGGCCGACGCGTCCCTGCGCCAGCGCGAGGTCCTGTCGAGGTTGCTGGAGCAGGGAGCGCTGGAGGCGGCCACGCCTGCGCTGAAGGAACTGGCCGAGGCGCGATTGCGGCATCCACAGGCGTCGCTGGCGGAGCTGGGGAAACTCGTGGAACCCCCGGTCTCGAAGGCCGTCGTCCAGGGAAGGATGAAAAAGCTCGAGTCGATGCTGGCGCCGGAATGTGAGTGTTGATGCTCGCGGGTAGGACTTTGGACGCCGCGCTCGAAGCCGGTATTGTTATAATGTGCGGGTAATCAAAAGAGGTGCGAGAAAGGAGTCGGGACAATGGCAGTAAAGGTGGGAATAAACGGGTTTGGAAGGATAGGGCGTCTCGTAACCAGGGCGGCAACTCCTGATAACAGCATAGAGATCGTCGCCATAAACGACCTCACGGACGCCGCCGTGCTGCGCCACCTCTTCAAGTACGACTCCATCCACGGGATATACGCCGGGAACGTCGAGGTCGCGGGGGATGGGCTTTCGATCGACGGCAAAGTGGTAAAGGTGCTCTCGGAGCGGGATCCGGCGAAGCTGCCATGGAAAGACCTTGGCGTCGACGTAGTCGTCGAGTCTACGGGCTTGTTCACCAAGAGGGACGGGGCGTCGAAGCACCTCGAGGCCGGAGCAAAGAAGGTCGTGATCAGCGCGCCTGCCACCGACCCCGATCTTACGGTGGTGATGGGGATCAACGACGACGTGTACGACAAGGACAAGCACAGCATCATATCCAACGCTTCCTGCACAACGAACGCGCTGGTGCCGCTCGTGAAAGTCGTCAAGGACAGCTTCGGCTTCAACAGTGGGTACATGACCACGGTCCACGCTTACACTAACGATCAGCTACTGCTCGACGGGCCGCACAAGGACCTGCGCAGGGCCCGTGCTGGAGCGATGTCAATCATTCCAACCACGACCGGCGCGGCCAGGGCCACCGGCCTGGTCCTGCCCGAGCTCAAGGGCAAGATAGACGGGCTTGCGCTGCGCGTACCGACGTTCGACGCATCAATAGTCGATCTCGTCGTCAACATAGACAACGAGGTGTCGGTTGACGAGGTCAACAAGGCGGTGGAGGCGGCGGCCGGCAAGGGACGCCTGAAGGGGATCCTCGAGTACGCCGAAGACCCCATAGTGAGCGTTGACGTTATCGGGAACCCGGCATCCTCGGTATTCGACTCCAAGGCCACGATGACCATGGGCAAGATGATAAAGGTCATGACCTGGTACGACAACGAGTGGGGCTACTCGAACCGCGTGGTGGACCTTATCAAGCACATAGCTCCATGACGGCAGGGTGCCAGAGATGCTGAATCAACCCAAGAAGACCCTTGCGGATGTGGACGTCAAGGGCAAGAAGGTCCTCGTTCGCGTGGATTTCAATGTTCCGATCGACATCGAGCGAAGCGTTGCCGACGACACGAGAATCAGGGGAGCCCTGCCCACGATCGAGTACCTGCTCGACCGGGGGGCAAGACCCATATTGATGTCGCACCTCGGACGGCCGAAGGGTCAGGTCGTGGAGAGTTTGAGGATGGCGCCGGTGGGCAAGCGGCTGGCTGAGATGCTCGGCTGTCCCGTTGTATGCATGAAAGAGAGCGTCGGGCCGGGTGTAAAGAAGGCGATCAAGGATAACCCCGAGGCGATAATACTCCTGGAGAACCTGCGCTTCTACCCCGGCGAGACCGAGAACCTGCCCGACTTCTCGAAGCAGCTCGCGGAGCTGGCCGACATTTACGTCAACGATGCCTTCGGGACCAGCCACAGGGCCCACGCCTCGACGGTGGGTGTGACACGGTACCTACCGGCGGTCATGGGACTCCTAATGGAGAAGGAGCTTGATACGCTGGGAGGCTTGCTGGAGGATCCCGACAGGCCGTTTGTGGTCGTCCTCGGTGGGAACAAAGTCTCGGACAAACTGGGCGTCATTGACAGTTTCCTCGAGATCGCCGACTACATCCTTACCGGCGGCGGCATGTGCTTCACCGTCATAAAGAGCATGGGGCTGGAAATCGGGCAGTCCGTGATCGAAAACGACCAGATCGCCCAGATGGGCAATACCATGAAGAAGGCGCGCAAGAAAGGCGTGAAGGTCATCGTGCCGATCGATTTCGTGGTGGCCGACAGGTTCGACAAGGAGGCAAACTCAAAGGTTGTACCCACCGAGGCTATTCCTGCGGGATGGATGGGCCTGGACATAGGGCCGGCCACGATCGAGAAATATTGCATGATAATCAACGAGGCCAGGACGGTTTTCTGGAACGGGCCGATGGGCGTCTTCGAGTGGCCGACTTTCGCCAACGGCACGAAGAGCATCGCCGAGTGCATAGCTCGGGCGGAAGCGATCACCGTCGTGGGCGGGGGAGACTCCGACGCCGCGCTGCGCCAATTCGGGCTCGAGGAAGAGATGGACTTCGTGTCCACGGGGGGCGGAGCGGCAATGCGTCTGCTCGAGGGAAAGAAGCTTCCCGCCGTTGAAGCTCTCGCGGACCTTTGACACAAGCGGAAATGGAGGTTGTCTTGAGGAAGCCGATAATCGCCGGAAATTG
>CAZAIS010000360.1:0-3326 GCA_964485255.1 uncultured Acidimicrobiales bacterium
AGAAGGTCTACGATGTGCCCGAGGCTATCGACGCCGAGATAGCGAGGCTGAAGCTGGAGACTATGGGTATCGAAATCGATTCCCTGACCGATGAGCAGGAGAAATACCTGAGGAGCTGGACGATAGGGACCTAGATGGCCTCGATCAAGCCCGAGGAACTCGAGAAGCTCGTTGCCGGCGGAGGGCGCATGTACCGTGGCGGTCTGGCCCGGGGCGCCACGGGCGCCATCGGCGCCAGGCTTTCCGACGGAACCGTCGCCGTCACGGCCGCTCGCGCGCGGCTCGGCTTCCTGACCGAGACCGACCTGGTAGTCGTAAACTGCGCGGGACTTCCCGGCGGTGAAGGCGCCGGGCCGGGCAGGGATACGGGCGTGATCCGCGCGGTTCTTGCCGCGCAGCCCGAAGCGGGATCCGCGATCAAGGTGAACTCCGCTTACGCCACCGCGCTGTCCCACAAGGGCCGCGGAATGCTCGAGTCCTCGGCGGAGCTGCTCGAGGACCTCGGCGGTGTGGCTTTCGTTCCTTTCTACCGGCCCGGGACCGCGGGACTGGCCGGGGCCGTCGCCGAGGTGCTTCGCTCCAACCGCGTGGCGCTGGTGGAAGGCCAGGGGGCCGTCGTCTGGGGCGAGGACATCGACTCCGCGATTGACCTGGCGGAAGAGCTGGAAGCCGCCGCGAGGGTGGCGTTCATCCTCGACTACGGCGACGGGGAGTGACGGGAGGGCTGAGTTGAGACTTACGGTCGAGCCCGGAGATTCCATCTACTTCGAGGGTGACAGCCTGTACACGATCGATCAGACCTTGCTCCCGCACGAGACGGTTGTTCTCGAGATGAAGACGCCCGAGGATGTGGAAGCCGCGATACGCAGACTCGCCGTAAGGGGCGCCCCGGCCATCGGCATCGCCGGGGCGTACGCCGTCCTCCTGGGGGCGCTTCGCGCCGGGCCGGGAGTAAACGAGATAACCGGTGAGGCGCGGCGGGCAATCGAACTCGTGAGGGCCTCGAGACCCACCGCGCGGAATCTCTTCTGGGGCCTGGAGGCCATGGAGCGGGTCCTGGACCGGGCGCCCGGAGACGGGCACGCCCTGCTTGCCGGGCTGCGGCGGGCCGCGGATGGAGTCGCGATCGATGTGATAGCTACCGGCGGAGCTCTGGTGGCGGCCGGCCAGGAAGTCATTCCGGACTCATGCCGTGTGCTCACCCACTGCAACTCGGGGCCGCTCGCGGCGCTCCGCTTCGGCACGGCGCTGGGCGTGATAATCGAGGCCCACCGGCGGGGCAAGAGGGTGCACGTGTACGTGGACGAGACCAGGCCCCTGTTGCAGGGAGCCCGCCTGACCTCCTGGGAGCTCGGCAATGCGGGCGTGCCCTACACGCTGATATGCGACAACATGGCCGCGGCCCTCATGCGCCGTGGCGTGGTGGATGCCGTCATGACGGGGGCGGACAGGATAGCGGAGAACGGGGACAGCGCGAACAAGATAGGCACCTACGCCCTGGCCGTCCTGGCCCGAGCGCACGGAATACCTTTCTATATCGCCGCGCCCGGATCCACGGTGGACCTGTCGTGCCCCGACGGGGAAGGCATCATCATCGAGGAGCGGGACCCCGAGGAAGTCAGATCGTTCGGCGGCGTGCGGACCGCCCCCGAGCAGGCGAGCGTATACAACCCCGCGTTCGACGTTACGCCGGCGGATCACATAGACGCGATTGTAACCGACCGTGGGGTTCTGCGACCCCCGTACTCCGAGAGCCTGCGGTGTTTCACGACAAAATGAAGGCCTGACGGTTGATTGCCCGTTCCGGCGTGATATCATATGCCGGTAATGCAAAGCAACCAAACGTTCGCGGCCTGACGTGATCCGGCCGCTCGCAACAGACTACCTGATCGACCTCGCCTATCCGTCCGGCTGCAGGGGATGTGGCAGGCGCCACGTGCTGCCGCTGTGCCCCGACTGCTACAGGAGGCTCATGAGGGAGCGCCCCGCCGGAGAGTTGTCGGGAACCGTCACCTCGCGCCCGCTCGCCTTCAGCTCGCTTCGCGCCGCCGGTGACTACGGTGGCGGCTTGAAGGACGTCATCCTCGCGTTCAAGTCATCCGAGAAGCGTCTCGCGCGCCCGCTTGCCTCCTTGATGGCGGCCGCCGCCGGGAACGACCCCGCTTTCCTCGGGGCGACCGGAGTGTGCTTCGTGCCTTCGCCCGGGGGCAGGATCGCCGAACGCGGTTACAACCCGGCACGCGTGTTGGCGGACAGGATCGCCTCCATTCTCGGGATGCCGCTCTCGGACGTCCTAAGGGTTGCCCGGGAAACCGCGGACCAGGACCGGACTCCGGGCGCGAGCAGGTGGAGCAACGTCAGAGGAGCGTTTGCGCCCCGTCCCGGCACCCGGCTCGAAGGGCCGGTGCTCCTTGTCGATGACGTGATTACGTCCGGAGCGACAGCCGACGGCTGTGCCCGCGCGTTGCTCTCGATGGGCGCTTCTTCGGTCGCCGTGCTGGTGGGAGCGAGGGCGGTTTTGAGAAATCACCCTAATGTTCATTATTGAGGACGCATGGGCCGGAATCGCCGTTTTTGCATCCCCCAAAGAGGTTATTTACCAGTGCATTAGGGTGGAAATCACGAATATCGCCGTAAATTATGTCAAGCGGCGCTTGCCCTGGGGTTCAGATTATGAACCGACTTGACGATAAATACATGGTGGTTGGCACGAAGAAACGGGCAGCAGAGGTTGCCACGAAACGGGTAGGCCGGAATGCAGCTTTCCGACAGAGAGATACAGAATACGATAGACCTCTTGAAGCAAAGCAAGAGGATGGGCGACGAACTTGAACCGACGCGCCTGACCCGCGAGGACCGCAAAGGTATCCAGCAGGTCGTCAGCCAGATCGACGGCATCCCCGAGATCCGCAAGGACAGGGTCGACAAGGTCAAAAAGGCGCTCGAGTCGTCCAACTACAACGTGACCGGCGACGACGTGGCCAAGAAGCTGATCGGCCGCATCTTCTCGGACAAGCTTCACTGAGGCCGGCCGCGCCACGCCAGCTTGTGTAACCGTCCGTCTTGGATATAACATCGTGTCAGGCGACGGTTACGTGTTGATTCCAACTTGGAGCGGGTCCCGGTCTGTGGTTGAAAGTCGATGCCAGTCGCAGGCGAAACGACCCACGTAAGGTAACTAATGGTTGCTGAGCATGGTGCGGCTTAGGGGTAAGTCCTGCCCTCGAACAATCGGGGAGAAGGCGGCGTGGCCGTGTCGATGAAGACGCGTGCTGCAAACTCTCAGCAGGCGAGTGTGGGGCCAAAGACCAGGTCAGCGGGGCTCG
>CAZAIS010000361.1:0-3323 GCA_964485255.1 uncultured Acidimicrobiales bacterium
CGTCGCCCAGCAGGAACTCCCTCACGCGCTCGTCCGTTCCCTTCCGGTCCCTGAGCTCTGCGACCCAGTAGGGATTGGGCAGGAATCGGACGTCGAAGATTATGTCCGCGTCGAGTGGGTGGCCGTACTTGTAACCGAACGAAACAAGGGAAATCCTGGTGGCTTTTCGATCGTCGATGTCGGGCACTAGAGTCTTGAGCTTGTCCCTGAGCTCGTAGATGCTCAGGCCTCCCGTGTCGATGACGATGTCGGCGCGCTCCCTGAGAGGATTCAGAAGCCTCCTCTCCTCCTCGATCATGCCCGAGACGCCGAGTCCCTTGCTCTGAAGCGGGTGTATCCTGCGCGTCTCGGAGAACCTGCGCAGCAGGACCTCGCTCGAGGCGTCCAGGAAAATGATCGTGTACGGTATCGACTCCAGTCCCTCGAGCGCGGCGAGAAGCTCCGCGAAGTCAGTGCCTCCCCTGGTGTCCATGACAACCGCGATCTTCGAGAGCCTGCTGTCGGCGATCGGCGCGAGGTCCACGACGTTCGCCAACAGGGACGCCGGCAGGTTGTCTATCGCGTAGTAGCCGATGTCCTCGAAGCACTTGATCGCCTGTGTCTTGCCCGCCCCCGACATCCCGGTGACTATTACTATCTCCAACGGAAACCTCCGTCCGCCCGCGCTGCTCCCCGGTTAATCATAGCCCTATCCGGACCCCTGTTCACACGCGGGCCGCGGTCTAACACGGGCGCCTACGCGCGGAATGGAGCCCTCGAGCTCCAGCAACCATTCCTTCCAGCCGGGCGTGCCGCTCCATCCTCCAATCGAGGCGTCGGCCCTCAGAATCCTGTGACACGGGATCAGCAGGGGTGCAGGGTTCCTCCCCACAGCCCCGCCGACCGCTCTCGCGCATGACGGGGCCCCGGCTTCCCGCGCGATCTCCCCGTAGCTCGAGACCAGGCCCCATGGAACTCGTCGGACGGCCCGGAGGATTCGAAGCGAGAACTCACTCGTGCCCTCCAGGGTAACGTCACAGACTGTGGAGGGCTCCCTTCCCGAGAGCATCTCCGCCAGGAACATCCCCAACGAATGGAGGTGGACGGATTCAGGCGCGCCGAGACCGGCGTCGTCCACGAGGACGCGCGGGTTCGTCGTTCCCTCTATCGCCCGCACTGCGGTGTCAAGGACCGGGAGCTCCAGCCGTGCGACGCCCTCCGGTCGCACCCATGCCTTGAAAGCCACACCGCATACCTCCAGCTTCGAAGCGACCGGCCGCGTTGAATCATCCACCCGCGCCGCCTCCTCGCGCTTTCGCGGCTTCGTGGACCGCGTCCGCCACCGCCGCGGGCACTCCCTTTACGCTCCTCAACTCCTCGATGCTAGCCGCCGCGACCCGCTTCGGCGAGCCGAAGTGCTTGATCAGGGCGCGCTTGCGGCCGGGGCCGACACCTGCCACCCCGTCCAGCCAGGAGCCGGATGTCGACCGCTCCATCAGGGAGCGGTTGTACGTTACGGCGACCCGGTGGGCCTCGTCCCGCAACCTCTGTAGCAGGAACAGCCCCTCGGACTCCCTCGGCAGCACGATCACAGATGCGGCACCGGGCCTGTACACCTCCTCGAGCCTCTTGGCCAGTGCCGCCACTTCGACACCTTCGATCCCCAGGACGCCGAGAACGTCCAGTGCCGCGTTCAACTGGCCTTTCCCCCCATCCAGCAGGACAAAATCCGGAGTTGCCGCCCACCCAACCGCGGTTTTCGATCCGGGCCCACCGGCCTTCTCCGGCCCGGCCTTCAGGCGCCTGAACCTGCGGTAGAGTACCTCTTTCATCATGCCTACGTCGTCCACGCCGGGGGTGAACTTGATGCTGAACCTGCGGTACTCCCTGCGTGAGGGGTACCCGTCCTGGAAAACGACCATTGACGCGACCGAGGCGGCCCCTGCGAACGTGGAAACGTCGAAGCACTCGATGCGCAACGGGAAACGCTTAAGCCCCAGGTCCGCCGCGAGCTCGGCCAGGGCCGCTTCCACCCTGCCCTTGTCGCGCGCCCTCGACAGCTTCGCTCCTTCGAGGGCGAGCTTCGCGTTGGCGCGGGCCAGGTTCAGCTCGTGCCGCTTGGCGCCCCTGGCCGGCACCCTTATCTCAACCCTGGACCCTCGCTGGCTCGAAAGCCACTCGCCCAGCGGCGCCGGTTCTTCCGGAAGCGCGGGTACAACGACCAGTTGGGGTATCGAGCCCGCCTGGTCGTAGTAACGCTCCAGGAACTCGCGCGCGAGTTCCTCGATGGGCTTTGCGTCCTCGAGGTCGGCGAAGAACACCAGGTTGCCCAGGTGAAAGCCGGCCCTGTTCTGGGCCACGCAGAAACAGGCCTGGAGCCCGTCGCTGCAAATCCCCACTACGTCGTAGTCCTGTAACGTGGACGACAGCGACCGATGGTGCCTGAGCACCTGCTTCGCCGACTCGATCTGGTTTCGCAGACGCGCGGCCTGCTCGTATTCCTCGTCGCGCGCCGCGGCCCGCATCCGGCACTCCAGCTCCTTCACGACGTCCTCGTGCCGGCCCTCCAGGAAATCGCAGAACCGTTTCACCTGAAGCCTGTACTCCTCCGGGTCGACGTCGCCGCGGCAGGGCCCCAGGCACATCCGCATCTCGTAGTACATGCACGGGGCCTTTCCTCTGGACCCCGGCGCGACACCGGTGCAGTGGCGTAGCGGGAACACTTTTTTCAAGAGACGCATAGTATCGCGGGCCGCCCTCGCGTTCACGTACGGCCCGTAATACCTTACCCCGCGCTCTCGCTTTCCGCGCGCCAGGGCCACCCTCGGGAACTCCTCCCCCGTGAAAACGGCGATATACGGATAGCTCTTGTCATCGCGCAGTATGACGTTGTACCTGGGGCGGTACTTCTTGATGAGGGTTGCCTCGAGAATCAGGGCGTCGACCTCGCTACGGCACACGGTCACCTCGAGGTCGGCGATGTCCGCGCGGAGCGCTTCGCCCTTATAGTCCCCGACGGATGGTGCCTGGAAGTACGACCGCACGCGGTTGGCGAGCTCCTTGGCCTTGCCGACGTAGATCACCGCGCCGGCTCCATTCCTGAAGACGTATACGCCCGGGCTGGCTGGAAGTGTCTCGAGCTTGTCCCTGAGCGCCTGGTTCACTTCGCCCTCACCGCCTTGACTCCGCCGCCGGGCGCCTTCCGGTCCAGGACCTCTGCGAGGTACCCACCGGTATACGACCTACGGCAGGAGGCCACCTGCTCCGGTGTGCCCTCGGCCACCAGGAGCCCTCCCTTGTCCCCCCCCTCCGGGCCGAGGCCGATTATGTGATCGGCGACCTTG
>CAZAIS010000362.1:0-3322 GCA_964485255.1 uncultured Acidimicrobiales bacterium
CAACCACCAGCCACCAACCACTACTCGCTCCCTTTCGACCTCTCCCTGGCCCACCTGCTCTACAGGAGCGCGGGGCCCGGCGTCCGCTTGATAGCGGGCGGCATAGGGTGCACGGAGAGCCACGAGCTGGCGCTGAGATACTCGCCGCCGGGGCTCGTGGTCGTCAGGGGTGAGGGCGACTTGACCCTCCCCGAGCTCTGCGGGGCCGGCGACCTTCACCGGGTGGCCGGCCTTGCGTGGGTCGAGGATTCAGGGATCGTCACCAGCCCGCCGCGCGAGCCGATGACCGAGGAACAGTTCGTGCGGACCATAAAGGGGATGGATTGGGAAGAAATACCTTTCGAGGATTACTGGAAGGCGATCCTGCGGTACCACGACCCCTCGATGCTCATCGAACAGAACCTGAACACCGTGCGCTTGATACTCAGCAGCTACTGCCCGATGGGATGCACTTTCTGCTCGTCCACCAACGTGTACAAGCTATCCGGCATCGAGGGCAGGCAGCCGGTGAACAGGCTCACGCCGCTCGACGCGCTCGACATCATCAAGCGGTTGATCTTCGCGCACCCGGAGGTCATGAACTTCTTCTTCCACGACGACGACTTCCTTTTCTCCGTTCCCTGGGTCAGGGAGCTGTGCGCCATGATCGCGGAGTGCAGGATGAACGGTACCATCCCTGACTACATAACCTTCATGGCGCAGGGTTCGGTCCGCAACATTCCCCGGGTGGCCCCGGACCTCGCCCGCGCGAACTTCAAGCTGCTCGGGCTGGGAGTAGAGTCTTTCTCCTCGAGGGTGTTGAAGGAGTTCAACAAGCCACAGAAGCCCGGGCAGATATACGAGGCGGTGGACGCCCTGCTCGCCAATGGGGTCACACCTTACGTCAACCTGATCCTGTCTTCACCGGAGTCGACGGTGGACGACCTGCTGACCACCCTCGGCGAGTCGATAACCCTGCTCCGAAAAGGGGCCTCGGTCGCGGCTTCGGTTCACACTCTCGCTTTCCCGGGAGCCGAGATCACGCCTAGGGCGGACGCTGACCGGCTGGTCACCTACGAGGAGGTCCCGATCGAAGGCACCCACCTGAGAATGGGGCTGACCGGCAAGATAATGCCCAGAGACAGGCTCCTGCGAGCGGTGCTGGAGCGCTCCGAGGCGATCCTGGACGAACTCGACAGGGAGTTCTTCTCCGGCGAGGGTGCCTTCCGTTCCATGCTCGCGCCGCTGACGTTTCACGCCATAGCGCGGTCCCTGGAGGAGATGGGGGTGGCCGTCCCCGGCGGCATCAGGACCGCCCTGCGCGAGTACGGCGGTCGTGAGCGCGAGGACGCCGTGGACGAAGCCGCGAGGGCTTGACCGGGCCCGGGAGGCAGCTCCGGCGCGCCCTAGGGCGCGGCCTTCAGGTCGGAGGGCGCCCCGGCCGATTTCAATTTCGCGGCGGTGATGCTCTCGCCCGCGAATACCACCGTCCAGGCGTCGTTGACCTTGTGGAGGAGGAAGTAGGTCTTGTCGCCCCCGGACTCGCTCGCGGTGTCGATCTTCCAATCCGGGTCGCTCTCGCTCGTCTGCACCACCGCGTAGGAAATGCCCGACACGTCGTTTCCCTGCGCTTTCAGGTAGGCGGCCATGGCGTCCGCGGGGTTCTTCGCGCCCGCGGCCTGGGTGGACACGCCCGCCAGGTTCTGGGTGATGGAGGCCACGTAAGCGCTGATCGATCCGGTGGAAGCGCTGTCCAGGCTTGCAACGAACCTCCCGGCGTCGGCTACGGCCAGGTCCGCCTTGGCGGACTTCAACTTCGCCTCCAGCATGCCCCGGTAATCGCGCAGGACTTCGTCGCTCACGACCAGGTCCTTGAGCCCCGACTGAATCGAGAGAGTGGCGGCCGCGTCGTCCTTGCCCTCGAAGAGGCTGATGATACCTTTCTTGTACTCGGCCACACCCCTGGTGCGCAGCTTGAAGCCGAGCCGCGCGAGCGGTTGCAGGTTCGTGGCCTTCGAGGGCACCTTGATCTTGGCGTCATCCGTCTCGATGGACCTGCATTCGCCCTCGATGTCTGAGAGCTGTTTGTCGGCGTCCGCCTTCTCCATGGAGCCGACGCCGTTGGCGAGGTTGCTGAAAGCCTGGGCCGTCGTGGCGGAGTTCTCCAGGATGGGGTTGGTCTCCGTGGTGTAGTCCCTGAGCTTGTCGTTTTCCCGCGCCTCCTGGGACGTCCCGCAACCCCGGCCGAAGACCCAGCAGACGACCACGAGCGCTATCAACGCGGTGATGAGCACTATCGGCGCCGGGCCCCTGAGCCTGCTGGGGGTCCGCCCGATCGTCTGGACGCGGCGGCTGGAGCGCCTCCGGGGGCGATCGCCGGACGTCGCGAACAGGGCATGCCTGGAAGAATAGGTCCTCGTCATGGGTATCCGGTAATACTCGCTCGATCATATTGCCATCGCTGTCGAGATTTTCGACGACCCGGTTCCCGGCACCTTCCACCGCCCTCAACCGGCCTGTTGCCCCCGCCGTCGCGTTCCCTGTAGACTACTGGCGCGGGAAGCTCCACCTGTTACGGGAGGTTTGCGAAATGAGAGAGCAGTCACGTCCATTCCGGTTGCGCCGGAGGGTTACAGAGGTCGTCGTTCTGGCATCGCTCATCGTTCTCATCGCGGCGTCGGTCTGTCTCGGTGGATTGATCTGGGACCCCGAAGGCGTTCCGGCCGGTACCGTGAGCGGCGATCAGTTTTGTCAGCAGATAGTTTCCGACGGGGCCGGCGGGGCCTTTGTCGGATGGCTTAACGAGACCAGCGAGGAAAAGATGTACGCCCAGAGGATCGGCCCGGACGGCGTTCCCCTGTGGAACGCCTCGGGGGTTTCCGTATGCCCCTCGGGCGGAGACCAGGAAGGGCCCCTGCTCGCCACGGCCGGACAGGCGGGCGCGATAATGGCGTGGGCGGACGACCGCGACGGCTCATACACGATGTACGCGCAGAAGCTGACGCCCGGCGGCAAGGCCGGCTGGGCTCCGGGAGGAGTGCCCCTGAGCACCGGCATGACCGACCAATATCCCGGCGCCATAGCGCCGGACGGCGCCGGGGGCGCGATCGTAGCATGGCTGGATAACAACGAGCAGGACATCTACGCGCAGCGGATCGACGCGTCCGGCAAGAGGCTGTGGACCGCGGCCGGCGTTCCCGTGTACACGCTGGGCGACAGCTATGCCCGGTCGCTGGGCCTGGCCGGTGACGGCCTCGGAGGCGCTTTCTTCACCTGGCTTGAGAACAGGTCCGGCACCGATGGT
The DNA here is from genome assembly GCA_964485255.1 of uncultured Acidimicrobiales bacterium. Classification (GTDB taxonomy): domain Bacteria; phylum Actinomycetota; class Geothermincolia; order Fen-727; family Anoxymicrobiaceae; genus CAZEJS01. The sequence goes on from CAZAIS010000362.1 coordinate 3,284, forward strand.
GTTCTCGTACAGAGGGTCACCCCGGCCGGCAACGTGGCC
>CAZAIS010000363.1:0-3317 GCA_964485255.1 uncultured Acidimicrobiales bacterium
GGAAGGGGGGGGCGTGAAAGCCACGGTGGGGGGGGGCAAGACGAAGCAGGCAGGCCGCATTACCCTACCCTCTTTCACCAAGCGTATCGGCCTCATAGCTGTAGGCGACGGGGTCTTCGGGGTGGGCCCGGCCGCCGGTACCGCGACGACCGACCGGCCCGGCAAGAGCGGGCTCGGGGGGATCAGGCAGGGCTGTATCGAGAGGTCCAACGTGGACGTCGCCACGGAGATGACCAGGATGATCGTGGCCATGCGGGCCTACCAGATGAACTCGAAGGTACTGCAGAACGCGGACGAAGCGCTCAGCAACGCTAACGGAATCCTGAGGAGGTAGGGTCATGGCGAACCCCCTGGAGGCGAGCGCGGCCGTCGCCGCCAACGCGCCCCCCGGAGCGGCCCGCACCGGCGCCGGCATGGACGAGTCGCAGAAAGCGAAGCTGAAGGAATCGTGCAGGCAGTTCGAGGCGTTCTTCTGGGAGGCGATGATGGACGCCTGCGACTTCGGCGGGAGCGAGGAAGGCGGCGAGGGGGCCTCGCAGTACGCGACGCTGATGCGATCGGAGGTATCGCGGTCGCTTTCGAAGGAAGGGTCGCTCGGCATAGGCGACAGCATCTACAGGTGGATGCTGGAAAGGTACGGGGGTAAGAGTGAAGCCGATTAACTGCGACAGGTGCGGGAAGATGTTCCTTTCGCTGGCGAGCCGGACCTGCCCGGAGTGCCGGGAGGAAGACGAAGCCTGCCTGCGCCGGGCCAAGGAGATCCTCTACCGCAGGCCGGACCTCGACATCATGGGCCTCGCCAACGAAGCGGACATCCAGATCGAGCTCATAGAGGATTTCATCAGGCAGGGCCGCCTGGTGTTTCGCAAGGCGGTGAAGATCGACATCAACTGTGAGATGTGCGGCAAGCCCATAAGCAAGGGAAAGAGATGTGACTCCTGCAACCAGAGGATCGTTTCGATGGTGCGGCAGAGCATGAAGCAGAAGCAGGCCGAACGGATCGGCATGCACTCGGTGAGGATATCCAAGGCGCGTAAAGACGACGCTCAACAAGGAGGCGCGAAATGACCGGGCTTCCCGGGACTGTTCTGGACAAGCTGACGGCCGGGATGGACAGGCTGACCGAGCTCCTCAGCGAATGCGTTCTGGTGTCGGGCTACATGCGCGAGGCGGCCTCGACGGCGAGCTCGCGGGATGTCCTGTGCCTGGCGGCCGACCAGGAGCGTCTCTCCATGGCCCTCCTCGAGGTGGCACTCGAGTTCGAGAGCCTGGCCGAGGAGATTGAGTCGTACGGCGTTCATATAGACGGGGCGTCGATCCCGAGCATATGCATGGCGGTTGACAGGGAGCTGGACTCCAGGGTCCTGGCGAGATGCGAGGCGGTCGCGGAGCTGCTGCGGCGGCTGTGCATGGAGTCGACCAACACCAGGGAGCTCTGCGGGCTGTTGCGGTGGTGGCACGGGGCCGAGTTCAACATGCTGCTCAGGGCGGCCGGCGTGAGCGTCGGATACGACAGGGAGGGGCTGGCGAGGCCGGGGTCTCCCTTCGGCAAGACCAGCATCTCGGTATAGAGACCAGGAGGTATCGCCAGGTGAGTTCATCCTTCGGAAGCCTTCAGATAGCGTACTCGGCCCTCAAGGCCCAGCAACAGGTCATGGAGACGATAGGGCACAACATCGCCAACGTGTCCACGGACGGCTACACAAGGCAGAGGGTGGACCTCGCGGCCACCCCTCCCACGCTGGTTACCACGAACGCGGGCACGATCGAGATAGGCGGCGGCGTCCAGGTCATTAACATCGCCAGGGTGATGGACCAGTTCGTCAACGCCCAGCTCCGCGAGCAGTCCTCGAAGCTCGCCGAGAAGGAAAAGGCGCGCGAGATCCTGGCGCAGGTGGAAAGCGTGTTCGCCGAGCCCGGCGAGGAGGGGCTGGGGGCCATAATGACCGAGTTCTGGAACTCGTGGGAGCAGCTCACGCTGAACCCGGAGAGCCTGGTGTCGCGCAGGAGCGTGATAAACCAGGCGCAGAGCCTGGCGAACGCGTTCTCGCAGCTCGGCAACCAGCTCACCGACATACAGAACAACGTGGACTTCGAGGTGACACAGAGCGTCGCGGAGATAAACTCGCTGGCGTCGCAGGTCGCGGACCTCAACAGGAAGATAATGGCGCTCAACATAGCCGACGGAAACGCCAACGACCTCGAGGATTCGCGGGACAAGCTCGTCTCGCAACTGCAGAGCCTGGTCGGCCTGCGGGTCCAGGCGGACGCCGACGGCGAGGTGAGCCTGTACGTCGGGAACCGCGCGCTGGTGCAGAGGGAGGCGTACAACCAGGTGCAGGCCGTGCTGAACGCGGTCACCGGCTTTCACGACCTCGCGTGGGCGGCCGACGGCGCCGCGCTGCAGGCCGCGGGCGGGCAGATAGCGGCCGACGTCCAGATGCGGGACACCTACGTGCCCGCCCTCATACAGAAGATAAACGACCTCCTCGGGCCTATTATTACCAACGTCAACTCGCTTCACGCGGACGGGTACGACCTCGCGGGCAACCCCGTGCTCGGGACTTCCTTCGAGGCCTTCTTCACCGGCGCCACCATGGAGGACGTCTCGGTCAACCCCGCGCTGGCGGCGGACCCCTCGGGCATCGCGGCGTCCCTGGGGACCGGGCCGGGAGACGCCGAAAACGCGAGGCGAATAGCATCTCTCGCCGACCAGGCCATCATCGGCGGGGCCTATACTTTCGAGGACTACTACCGGAGCATCGTGGCGAGCCTGGGGATCGACGTTCAGAGCGCGAACAACGCCGCGGACAACGCCAAGGTGCTCAAGGAGCAGATAGAGAAGAACCGCGAATCCGTTTCGGGCGTCTCCCTGGACGAGGAGATGGTGCGGATGACGGAAGCGCAGCACGCGTACAACGCGGCGGCCCGGGCGTTCTCGATCCTGGACGCGGCGCTGGACACCTTGATCAACAACATGGGAGCCGGCGGGTAGCGCCGGTGTGACACGGAGGTATGCAGTGAGGATAACCAACAAGATGGCCTCTGACAGGGCCTTGAGCGACCTGTACCGCACGATGGGGAGGCTCATGGAAGCCGAGGAGCAGCTCTCGAGCATGAAGCGGGTCAACAGGCCTTCAGACGACCCGTTTTCCACGCACGAGGCGATAAGCGCGCGCGGTCAGGTTCTCCTCCTGACGCAGTACTCCAAGAACATCACGAACGTCAGCGGCTGGGTCGGCGCCACCGACACCGCGCTGTCGTCGGTGACGGACGCGCTCCAGTCCGTGCGCACGCTCGCGGTGTCCGCCGCCAAC
>CAZAIS010000364.1:0-3311 GCA_964485255.1 uncultured Acidimicrobiales bacterium
TGCTTGAATAACCCGGTTGCGCTCTTCGCTCTCCAAATGGTTCCTATCGACGCTGCCACCAAGATTATAAATGCATATGCCGGTCAATTGGTTGCTTGTATGCTTCAGATTGTTATTGATCCGGGATCAAGGTGCTTCAGTAACGTGCTTATCATCAGAGTGAAACCTTTGGGGCAACAACCGCATTTAGATTAACAAGGTAGATGATTTCTTAGGTGAAGGTTTGATTCGGATGAGCCACAGAACGAAGATACTGTTGAGCATCATCGTTGTCCTTGCCGTAATCGTTGTCACGATCACCGTAGTCATGGTGACCTTCCAAATCGAAGACCGTGACGTTGTCGGGCTTTATTCAGCTCAAAATGGGAGAGAGATACGCCTTGCCGAAGACGGTAAACTGACAGAAGCAACTTTGCCGGTAGTCGGTATAGCCGTGAGGACACCTCTTCGATACTGGGTCAGGGGTAACCAGGTCTTTGTAGGGCCGGAAAAGGCGAAGTCTCCAAAAGGGATTCCGGTTACCTTCAAAGTTCAAGCAGACGGCCGCCTTGTTGGATGGGACACTGTCTGGCGGAAGTACAGGGTTGAACCAAATAGACCACCTGCCATTGTTGGTACATACACATCAGTTCCTGGAGAGACAATCGCGTTGGATACCAATGGTGCCGTCTATTACGAGAAGCCGTTGCCAAGAGGTGAAGAAGTTGGAAGCGGTATCTGGGTTGCAGGAAAGGATTGCATAACTATCACGTATCCAAACGCCAATAACAAGACCGTTTTTGTTCTTGAAGATGGGAATCTCGTCGGCGGAGGGAAGCGGTTCGTGAGGACTGCTGACAGAGCAATCGTTCCAGCGACACTGTAAGTCCATCTCTTCCCGAAGCGACCAGGATAAGTCTCCAATCCTGTTGACCATTAAGGAAGCTTCCATGTTCTTCCCCGGCTGGAGCTTCACCAGGAAGGTCGAGGCGTACTCCCTGCTTGGCGGTATGCCGATGTACCTGTCCGAGGCGGCGCAGTGCAATAACCTGTTAGAGTTCCTGAGGAAACAAGTGGTGAAGCCCAGGGGGCTGTTCTTCGACGAAGGGGAGAGCGTTATCTACCAGGAGCCGCGGGGGTCATCCTGCGGGATGCCGGCTCCCTCGAGGCGATCTTCCGCGGGAAGTGAGTCCGTCTCCCTTCAGTGTCCGGCGGGACCGCGCGTGTTCCAGGGTTCAGGCTCCACTGGAGACCTTCCTGGCGGTGGAGCGGACCAGCATGCTCGAATCCTTCGCCAGTTGCTGAAGGGCCCTGGATGCTTCCGGACCTCCAATCCTGCCGAGCGACGCCGTGGCCGCCGCTCTCACTTCTTCCGGGTAGGCGTGGTGTCTCTTGCCGGTTGTGGCGAGCGCGATAAGGGGTCCGGCCGCCTCCCTGACCCTGTGTGAACCCAGCGAACGCGCCGCGGCAATCAGGACCCTGCTCTCCTCCGGGGGCTCTCCCTTCTTCCCGGGCGTGACCAGCTCCAAGAGGCGCCGCACGGCGGTGTAGTCATGGAACGAGGCGAGCTCCTTGATCGCGGCGACCCTGACCTGGATGTCGAGGTCGGCGCTCGCGTTCAGCACCATCCGCAAAGCGTGCCGCCCGCCCAACCCGCCGAGCGCCTTCACGGCTTCGGCGCGCACCTCGGGAAACTCTGCGGCCAGGGGCTGCTCGAGGGTCTCGGCGGCCTGTTCCGTTCCAATCAGCGCCACCAGCCTCACCAGGTTCACCATCTCGCCGGGCTCGAGCTCCCGCGAGAACCTGGAGGCGATGTCGGCGAACGGGGGCGTTCCCATGGCCGAGAGGGATCCGGCCACCGATTCGAGGGTTTCCTCGTCGCCCGCGCCCTGGGCCGCATCCAGCAGCGCCGGCACTGCCCGGTCCTCCATCCCGACGAGCACCTTCGATATCGCGTCGCGCGCCGCCTTGTCCCCGGACCTGAAAACGGCCTCCACGACTTTGCCGGTATCGGCCGCCATCAGCTTCTCTATCGTCCGCCCGGAAACGACCCCCTGGTCGAGCGAAAACTCCTCCTGGAATGTGGGCGTTCCGCCGGTCTCTCCCGCGACGAGGTCCATGCTACGGGAAAGCTCCTCGAAGCTCTTCACCGCGGCGCGCCCTTCCACCAGCGCCTCGGACATCTCATCGACGTACTCCGTGATATGGTCTTCCTTTCCGATCTCCCCGAGGCGCTTGAACATGTTCCAGATCTGCTGGGCGGCTACCCGGCGAGACTCCGGCGACTGTGCCCTGAACCGCTCGAACAACCTGTCCAGGACGCCGTCGCCCAGCTCGTCCTCTCCTTCCTCGAACAGGTATCGCGCCGCCGCGACCAGCGCCGGTCCCTTGGCGATATCGCAGAGTTCCATCCCTCTTCCGGCGGCCAGGGACTTGGCGAGATTCGTGCCGGACACTTCCGCCAGCTCTTCCATGCGCGATTTGTACGCGCCGGCTCGGACTATCATGTCCCGCAGGTCCTCCACATCACCTTCGGCCGCCAGCGCGGCCGCGTCGTCGAGAACGGTGGCCAGCGAATTGGCCCTCTCCGTGGGCCAGTCGTCCTCCCCCGTACTGGAGGCAAGCAGCCGGTACTCCTCTACCATCTCCCGCGCGACCTGCGAGAACCGCCGGTCCCCGATGAGCGGCAGTATCACGCGAGGCAGTTGCGTCGGGATCTGGGTTATTTCGCCGGCCTCGGCGGAGCTTACGAGTATCTCTTTCAGCTCGGGGGCCTCGATCTGCGACGTGATCTTCGTGACTTCCGCGTCCAGGCGGGCGCGGAGGTGGGGGTCCTCCACCTGCGTGATTATCTCGGCGAGGCGCTCGAGCGTCGCGCGTGTTTCGTCGATGCGGAAGGGCATGCCCCGTGCCCCTCCCTCCCAGCCCTCGGAGCGAACGAAATCCTGGACCATGCCCAGCGTCTTCTCCGGGTCGGCCACCAGGGACTTGACCTCGTCGGGCTTGAGGTTGCCCAGGGAAATCTCTCCGGCCAGGAACCTCGCGAAGACGTTATCCTTGAGAGTCCTGAGCGATGCGTCCTCCGTGTCCTCCGTCGCCAGGCTGACGTCCACGACCTTCTCGCGCTTGGAGATGGCCACGAAGACCTGCTCGTCCACTTCGATGTCCCGGATGCCTTCCTCCTCGAGAACGCGGTATATCGCGCCCTCACCGTCGAACTCCGACTGCGGGACCCTGGTCCCCAGCAGCACCAGGAACTTCCGGAGCTCGTCGGCCGTGAATCCGTCCTTGAAAGTGACGCTGCTTATCCTGCGGTTCTTCATGAGCTCGTG
>CAZAIS010000365.1:0-3294 GCA_964485255.1 uncultured Acidimicrobiales bacterium
CGAGATGAAAGATCGGCCTGGAGGCGCGGCATGGATACACCGGTCGTGAGTGACTTCAAGATGAAGGGCCTCAAGTTCCAGTACTGGTTCACGGTGCTCGCGGCCATACCGCTGGGGCTCGCAATCATCCTGTTCCCCAGGTGGACGCGCGACTTGTTCAACTGGAAGGAGCAGGACCAGTTGATACTCGGCATTAGCGGGTCCGTTTACTTCGCCTTCGGGGTCCTTTCAATCAAGGGCTTGAGGGACCCGCTCAAGTGGTCCCCGATAGTGCTGCTCCAGTTCCTCTACAAGGTGACCTGGTTCCTGGGAGTAGTGGCGCTGATGGCCAGGCGGGGGGAGCTGGAGAGGTCTTCATCGATATGGCTGATCCTTGGATACGCGGCGTTCGTAGCCGGTGACGTCTGGGCGGTGCCGTGGCGTTACTTGCTGGGTGGCAGAGCTTCAGCGGAATGATCCCGTCATGCGGGTCGCCGCGCGCCGAGCGGGGAGACCCGAAAGCGGACACCGGGGGTTGTGATGGACAGTTTTGACGTCGTTGTGGTGGGTAGCGGGTGCGGGGGCGCGCCGGCGGCCGGCAACCTGGCGGACTCGGGGGCGAAGGTCTGCGTGCTCGAGAGGGGGACCTGGTGGGGCAGGGCCAACGGCGAGAGACCTTTTCCCGAGGGCTACATCCAGTTCGCGCGCTCCTTTCGGGGAATAGGTCTGAGCTTCCCGTTCTTCAAGAAGTACATAAACCTGAACACGCGCGCGGGCCTCTTCGAGTTCTACGTCGTCAACGGCTACACGATTCTCGTCCCGTGCGGTGTCGGGGGAGGTTCCCTCGTCATTGGGGGTTTCGTGGACAAGCCCCCCGGGGATATCTACGATCACTACCCCGCGGAGATTACGCCCGAGGAGATGGAGCCGCACTTCGAAAGCGTCGCCCGGGTGGTCCAGCCCGCGATCGCCCCCAAGCCGACCTGGTACCAGGAGACTATTGACGCGGCCTGCGAGAGGATACCGCACATCACCTCAATGCCACAGCTCACCAGCATGTGGTACGGCGACGGGCCCGACCTTCCCCGGAGTCGGGTGAACGAGTTCGCCTGCCGGCAGCACAACTGCCAGTACCGCGCCGACTGCCTGACCGGGTGCAACGTCGGGGCGAAGAACAGCATGGACGTCACCTACCTTCGGCTGGTCCTGGCAAACGGAGGGCAGATCAGGGAGCTGTCCGAGGTCGAGGCCGTAAGGAAGACCGGCGACGGCTACGCGGTCGATTACCGTGACTTGAGGGACGGCAGCGTGAAGTCGGTCGGCGCGCGCAGGGTCGTATTGAGCGCTGGCGCGATCAACACGATGAAGATCCTGTTCAACTCGAGGGCGCGGTCCGACGGGCTTCCCCTCATCAGCGACAGGCTGGGCTTCAAGTGGGGGTTCAACGGCGACCGCATCGGCTTCAGGCTGGCCAGGCACAACAGGCTGGACCACTCGTACGGCACCTGCCTGTTCCGCTACATGGAGGCCGCCTCTGAGCGGTACGACTTCGAGTACCACTTCTTCGCCTGCCGGTCTTCGATCATGGCATGGCCGCCCCCGCCTCTCAACTGGATCACGCACAGGGTGATGGCGTTTCTGAGCCTCTCCCGCGAGGAGCCCATCGGCCGGATCTCGCCCGCGGGCGACGTCGTGGACATCGAGTACCCGTCACAGGAATCCCACCGGAAGGCCGCGATAGACCAGAAGCTGGTGACCATGGAGGCCGACGCCGTCTCCAGGCCGCTCGGCGACGAGGAGCGCCGCCGGAAGATCGCCCGGATCGAGAGGACCCGGAAGTGGAAGGGGATCGGCTCCGTCCACCCGACGGGGGGCGCCGCGATGGCCGAGAGCCCCGACAGGGGTGTCATAGACCACAAGGGCGAGGTCTTCAACTACCCGGGGCTCTTCGTCTGCGACTCCTCGATATTCCCGGTGGCGCCCTGCTGCGGCCCGCACTTCTTCATAATGGCGCACTCCGACAGGATCTCGAAGCTGATCGTACAGTCCGAGAAATAGGGACGCCGGGCCGTCTCGCCCGCCGCTACGACGCGGGTTCCGCCGCTTCCCGGCGGGTGATCTCCCTCAAGTCGGCCTTGTAGCGCTTCGCCATGTCGACATACACACCTGAGGATACCACCGCGTACTGCTCCATCTCGCCGCTGAGCTCATTTCTCACCTTGCCGGGGATGCCCATTACGACACTGCCGGGGGGTATCTGGGAGCCGTTCGCCAGCACCGTGCCCTCCGCGACTATGCAGCGCTCGCCTACGACCACGTTGTCCGGGACGATGGCGCCCATCCCGATGACTGTGTTGTCTCCGATCCTGGGCCCGTGGAGTATCGCCCCGTGACCGATGGTGACCCCCGAGCCGATCACCGCCTCGCAGCCGGGCCGGGCGTGTATGATGCAGTTCTCCTGGACGTTTGAAGCGTCTCCTATGATGATGTGCCCGTAGTCACCCTTGATGCGCGCCCCGGGCCCTATGAAGCAGTCTTCGCCCAGTTCGACCAGGCCTATTACCGTCGCCGTGCCGTCCACGTAGCACGACTCCGGCACCACCGGTTTCCTTCCCTCGAACTCGTAAATACCCATCTAACCTCCGTTGCCCTCGAGCCGGTTCTCCGCCGGCTGTTTCCCTGCCTGCCAGGCTTAATCCATCTTGCGCCGGGCGGCTTTGAGCGCGACACGCGCCCGCAAGCACGCGAACATGGTAGCAGAACGAATCGCACGCCCGCCCGGAGGCCGGGTTCGGACGGGGGGGCCGGCCTCGGACTTCACCCGGGACGCGGGCGACCGGCGGCCCGCGGGCAAGCTATTGTCCGCCTCCCGGTGCCTGTCATCGAAGGAAGCCCACGTTGACATCGAGGCCGCACGGTAATACCATAGATTATGGGCATATGCCCATATTGTGAGAGGAGAGAGTATTGCCGAGACCACGGAAGCCGAGGTTCGTCGGGGCCGAGCCGCGCACCGGGTTCTTCAAGCCGCAGGGGATACCGATGAGGGACCTCGAGAGCGTCAACCTCTCCGTCGAGGAACTGGAGGCGGTGCGCCTGGTGGACGACGAGGGCCTCTACCAGGAGGCGGCCGCCGAGAGGATGGAGGTTTCCAGGCAGACTTTCCAGAGGGTGCTGCGTGACGCCAGGAGGAAGATCGCGGACGCACTGGTAAACGGCAAGGCACTGGGTATCGAGGGCGGTGACTACGTGCTCGCAGGCGGCCGGCGTGTCTTCGAGTGCGCGGAATGCTCTTACAGTTGGGAGGTGCCGTTC
>CAZAIS010000366.1:0-3286 GCA_964485255.1 uncultured Acidimicrobiales bacterium
ACCCCGAGGACGAGCAGTTCTGGCCGGGCCAGTCGCGGCAGGTCTTCGACGCGCTCGAGTGCCCGAAGACGCTCGTCCGGTTCACCGCGGAGGAAGGCGCCAACTGGCACTGCGAGCCCCGCGCCCGCTCCCTCTACGACCAGCGCATGTTCGACTGGCTCTCCTTAACTTTTGGGGGTCAAGTCTAGAAAGTTAAATCGCCCGACGTTTATAAACACAAAACAGGGGCCCGAGCCCCTGTTTTGTGTATTTCAGCCTTTTGCGATTTAACTTTCTAGACTTGACCCCCAAAAGTTAAGTCTGGACGTTTGAGGGGAGCTTGTCGGTCAGGATGTCGGCGGCCTGGTCGACCATGTCCTGGAGGACTTCCCCGGCGGGCTTGATCTCGTGGATGATGCCTGCGGCCTGTCCCGCGAACCCCCCTATGTATTCCTCCTTGTTCGCCTCCACGAAGGCGCCGAACAGCGCCGACGAGATGAAGATCTGGATCGGGAACGGCAGGGACTGGAGTCCTGACTGCTCCCAGGACTTATGGAACTCGGAGCGGATCGCGCGCAGTGTCTTGCCCGTGAACATGGTGCTCACGCAGGTGTCCTCGTCGGTAGCCTTGACGATATTTTCCTTGATGACCTGCTGCGCCCCGCCCTCGTCGGTCGCGAGGAAGCGGGTGCCGATCCAGACTCCGATGCATCCCATCGCGAGCGCGCCGGCGAGCCCGCGCCCGTCGGCGATGCCCCCCGCCGCCAGCACCGGGACGGGGTAAGCCGCGTCGATCGCCGCCGGGATGAGGGCCATCGTTCCGACCCGTCCGGTGTGCCCGCCGGCCTCGTGCCCCTGGGCGACGAGGAGGTCGATACCGCCGGAAGCCATGCGCTTCGCGTTCTTGCTGTTGCCTGTTATGGCCAGGACCTTCATCCCCCGGGCGTGCGCCTCCTCCACCAGGAAGGCCGGGTCGCCCAGCCCGGCGCAGAACAGGGGCACGTTCTCCTCCAGGCAGACGTCCACCGCCTCCCTGGGCCTCAGCGTGGTAGTGTCCGGCCTGACGTAGACCTCGATGTCCGGGAGACCCAGGTCCGCCTTCATCTTCGCCACGTACTCCTGGTACGGCGCGGGGAGCGTCGCCAGCAGCGAGCTGAGCGGCATCTCCTCCCCCAATGCTTCAGCGCCCTGCACTTCGGCTATGTTCTTGGGCAGGAGTATGTCCACCCCGAAAGGCTTGGGGGTCCGGGATTTGACCTCGCGGATGGCGTCCCTTAGCTCGGCGATCGAGTACCCGCTCGCCCCCAGAACGCCCAACCCTCCCGCCTCCGAGACCGCGACCACCAGGTCCACCGGGGCGCCCGTCTCCTCGCTCAGCGTGTTCGGTCCCATGCCCGCGCTCAAGACGGGATACTCAATGTCCAGCATGTCGCACAGCTTTGTCCTGAGTACTGTCCTGCCCATTGGAATCCCCTTTCAATTATGCCTGCTGCCCATCCCGACACGTAGTCTATCACCGCCGGGCTTCCATTGCCCGGCCCCTCGTACCGCGCGGAACGGCCCGGTTCGCTCGCGATTCCAGGGTCGTTTGAAGCAGGCTTTGTTCCTTCCGCCTCGAACCGTACGAATGCAAGCGTAACGCAGGCGCTTGGAGGTGGTTTGTGAAAGGCATGGTTGTCTACCAGAGCAGGTGGGGTCATTCCCGCAAAATCGGTGAGTGTATTACACGCGGGCTCATGAGCTCCGGCCACGATGTAATGCTGACCTCGGTCATGCACGCGCCGGCGCCGGATTCCCGCTTCGATTTCGTAATCCTGGGCGGCTCGACCCGCATGGGACGCGCGGGCGGCCAGATAAAGCGCTACGCCAGGAGCATCTCCGGGTCAGGATTCGCAGGGAAGCATTTCGCCACTTTCAGCACCGGCGCGACGGCCCCCTGCGCGAACGAGCGAAGGCAGGCGTCGGGACAGCTCTTCGAGATTCTGAGGGAACAGGATCTCCTGCCGCTGGCGCCGCCCTTCAACGCGGAGGTCAGGGACGCGAGCGGTTTTCTGCCGGAAAGCGAGGAGAATCGCGCCGAGGCGTTCGGCCGGGAGCTGGGCGACCTGCTTCGAGCCCGGGAACTGGCTGCGGCCCGGGACACTGGAGCCCTTCAATAGCGTTCTGAGCTTGGGGGCCTATGACGCTCTAGGTAAGAATGTCGCGGATCTTCTCGGGGAAATCGACCGAGACCGCGTAAGGCGTCTTCTCGCCCTCGAACTCCATGCGCACACCGGACCCCAAGCGCGTGTTATACGCGACGGAGCCGTCCCGGCCCGGCCGGATCCCTATTCCCTTGTAGTTCTTCCAGGTCAGCTCGAACGGCTCGCATGATACGAGTGCAGAGCGTGGGAAGCGCTTCCTCCAGGCGGCGAACCCGAAAACGATCTGTCCTTCAGTGATCTCGAAAACGAGGCTTCTGAAGAAGGCGTAGGCAGCCGCGAGTAACAGCATTACCACCGCGCAGACAGCCGTTACGTAATAAGTCTTCGTCGTAATGCCCAGGACGACTCCAGCCAGCAGCCCCGCGCACGCGATGGCAACCAGCAGCGGCAGCCAGAAACCGGCCTCGAGCCTCTCTCGGTAAACCTGTGCGCTCATTGCACTCCCCCCTCTACTCCACCAACCCGAATATATCACCACGCGCCACTTAACTTTTGGGGGTCAAGTCTAAAAAGTAAAGTGGCAGGGCCGCCGCCCGTCGACGTTGTCCGGCACCCGCAGAACGCGCCAGAGACATGGCCCTCATGCGCGAAACAGGGGTCAAACCCCTGTTCCGCGCCCGTGACCGGCTTCATCCATCAATTCGCGGTGTTCCGGCACTTGAACCTGTCAGTACGCTGTTCCGATATTACGATATCGGACTCACGCATCATTCTCTTCGAGCATGGATTGCCCGATGTTCTGCGGCTGCTCCTCGATGGTCGTCTCCACCGTCTTCTTGTCGTTCCCGCGGTAGAAGGTGATGGACACCTTTTCGCCTACGTTCTTCTTGCGCACGGCGGCCACCAGCTCGTCCACGCTCTTCACCGCCTTGCCGTCGATGGCCACGATAATATCGCTTACCTCGATGCCCGCCTTCTGCGCCGGGCTGCCAGACAACACATAGGTCACGTAGGCGCCCCGATCGACCGGCAGCTTGTACTGTGTCGCGATCTCTTCGCTGACGGTCTGGCTCTGCACGCCTATGTAAGGGTGCGAAACCGCGCGGCCTGCGATGAGCGCGTCCGCGACTCGCTTGGCCGTGCTCATGGGAATCGCGAATCCG
>CAZAIS010000367.1:0-3266 GCA_964485255.1 uncultured Acidimicrobiales bacterium
AGAGGGCAAGACGGTACCTTACATCGGGCTAACAGAGGCCATGAACAAGATCGGCAAGAACACCATCATATGCCTGCGCCAGCCGAGCATGGGGCCGGTCTTCGGCATCAAGGGCGGCGCCGCCGGCGGCGGCTACAGCCAGGTGGTGCCGATGGAGGACTTGAACCTGCACTTCACCGGGGACATTCACGCGGTGGGCGCGGCCAACAACCTCTGCGCTGCCTACATCGACACCAGCATCCTCCTCGGTAATAAGCTCAACATCGACCCGATGACCGTATCCTGGCGCCGCGTCGTCGACATAAGCGACCGGGCGCTGCGCGACATAGTGGTAGGTCTAGGCGGGAAGCAGAACGGTTATCCCCGCCAGACGGGCTTCGATATCACGGTCGCCTCGGAGGTAATGGCCATCCTGGCGCTCGCGGAGAGCCTGGACGACCTCAAGGAGAGGTTGGCCAGGATCGTTGTAGCTTACACTTACGACGGTAAGCCGGTAACGACTTCGGACCTCAAGTGCGCCGGCTCCATGGCCGTTCTGCTCAAGGACGCCATCCAGCCCAACCTGATCCAGACGCTGGAGGGGAACGCCTGTTTCATGCACGGAGGGCCGTTCGCGAACATCGCGCAGGGCAACAACTCCGTGGTGGAGGACCTCATCGCCACCAAGCTCTGCGACTACGTGTTTACCGAGAGCGGGTTCGGGGCGGACTGCGGCGCGGAGAAGATGATGGACATCAAGGTACGCGTGCTGGAGAAGTACGGTATCACCCCGGATTGCGTGGTCATAACGGGCACGGTTCGAGCCCTGAAGATGCACGGCGGCGCGTTCGAGGCCAGGCCGGGCAAGAAAATAGACGAGAAGCTTCAGGCCAAGGAGAACATGCCCGCGCTCGAGGAAGGCTGCCAGAACCTGGTCAAGCACGTAGAGAACATGAAGCTGTTCGGCCTCCCCGTGGTCGTCACGGTCAACCGCCGTACCACTGACACGGACAAGGAAATCTCGTTGGTTCAGGATCTGGCCCTGAAGGCCGGCGCTGACTTCTGCGAGCCCATAGAGGTCTGGGCGAAGGGCGGCGAGGGCGGCAAGGAGGCCGCGGAAGCCATCGTCAAGGCCTGCGACATGCCCAAGGACTTCAAGTACCTCTACGACCTCGATACCTCAATAAAGGAGAAGGTCGAGATCATCGCCACCAGGATATACGGCGCGGAGGGAGTGGACTACTCTCCGGAGGCCGAGGCCGCGATCGCTCGCTTCACGGAGGCGGGCTACGACAAGCTCCCGCTGTGCATGGCGAAGACGCACCTGTCGCTTACCCACGACCCAAACCTGAAGGGCCGTCCCACCGGCTGGCGCCTGCCCATCAGGGACGTCAGGCCGACGATCGGCGCCGGTTTCCTCTACCCGCTGTGCGGCGAGATGAGGACGATGCCGGGACTGCCCAGCGAGCCGGCCGGCAACAAGGTGGACCTCGTGGAAGGCGGGCGGATAGTAGGCCTGTTCTAGGGTCTCGATGAAGACGGCGATCTTCCTCCAACGGCCTCAGGCGCCGGTGGCGGGACGATCGCGATGGAGTGGCATGCTGTAGTGCCACCTGTGCCCCGTATGGGTGGCGCACTCGAGGGTTCGGAGGTTCAACTGCACATGAGCGAAAAAGTCAGGGTCTGTTTCTACCCGGAGGACCGGTGCATAGAGGTCGACAAGGGCGAGAACCTCCTCCGGGCGGCAATGAAAGCCGACGTGCACATCAACGCCTCGTGCGGAGGCGAGGGCTACTGCGGCAAGTGCAGGGTCATAGTCGAGAAGGGCGAGGTCCGGCAGAAGCTCGCCGTCAAGCTCTCCGAGGAGGAGGTCAAGCGGGGATACGTGCTTGCCTGCTCGGCCACCATAGAGAGTGACGTGGACATCCGGGTCCCGATCGAGACGCAGCTCGGGGACAGGAGCGCGCTGACGCGGCGGCCCCCGATTCCGCTCAAGGGTTATACGCTGTCCGCCAAGGACTGGGCGGAGAGGCTCCCCCAGTGGGAGCTCAACCCGCCCACCACCAAGCTCCACCTGGTGATGGACAAGCCGAGCCTGGAGGACAACTTGAGCGACGCGGAGCGCATCAAGCGCGACCTGTCCAGGCTCGCGGGGCTCAAGGACGTCGTCATCGACTACCCCATGCTCCAGGCGCTGCCCAGCCTCGTCCGGGCGGCGAGCTTCGACGTGACTGTAACCGTTCTCGATCGCGGTGGGGAAATCCGCGCGGTCCGCATCGAAAAAGGGGATACCTCGCCCCGGCAGGCCGCGCTGGCGATTGACCTCGGTACGACCACGGTTTCGGTCCAGTTGGTGGACCTCCAGACGGGCGCGGTGACCGCCGAGGCCTCCGACTACAACGGGCAGATATCCTACGGGGAAGACATAATATCGCGCATCATCTACTCGACACGCTCGACGGGACTGGCGAAGCTCCAGTCGGCCGCGGTGGGCACCATGTGGAACCTGATACAGCAGGTCGTTGAGAAGACCGGCACGGAGTTCTGCAGCATCACGCACATCGTGGTATCGGGCAACACCACCATGGTCCACCTGCTCCTGGGTCTCGACCCCAGGTACATAAGGGTCGATCCCTACATCCCCGTGGCGCAGTTCTTCCCATGGATCAAGGCCTCGAACATCGGAATCCGCATAGCCTCGGGCGTGTACATGCGATGCACCCCGTGCGTAGCATCCTACGTTGGAGGCGACATAGTCGCCGGAGTGCTGGCGTCGGGGATGTTCAATTCGGACAGGATAACCCTTTACATCGACATCGGCACCAACGGGGAGATGGCCCTCGGGAACAAGGAGTGGCTGATGACCTGTTCGTGCTCGGCGGGCCCGGCCTTCGAGGGAGCGGGGGTCAAGCACGGGATGCGGGCGACCCGAGGGGCCATAGAGCAGGTGCGCATCAACGAGGTGACACTCGAGCCGATGATCATTACGGTCGGCAACCGGCGGCCGATAGGGATATGCGGCTCGGGGCTGATCGACACCCTCGCGGAGCTCTTCCTCACCGGGATAATGGACGAGCGCGGCAAGATCAACACGGACCTCAGTACGCCCCGCGTTCGCAAGAGCGACTCGGGCGGCGAGTACGTGCTGGCGTGGGCCGACGAGAGCGGTACGAACAGGGACATAGTCATCACCGACGTGGACATCGACAACCTTATGCGGGCCAAGGCGGCCATCTTCGCCGGCATCAACATCCTCCTGGAGGAAGTCGGCATGACCATCGACATGG
>CAZAIS010000368.1:0-3223 GCA_964485255.1 uncultured Acidimicrobiales bacterium
CTGCTTCGAGGGGTACGATTGCGACAGGTTGACTTCACGCGTCCTCTCCATAGTCGTCGATGGTGAACAGGTGGAGGAGGCCACCGGCGACCTCGAGGTCGAGCTGGTGCTCGAGCGCACACCGTTCTACTCCGAGTCGGGGGGGCAGGTCGGCGACGCGGGGACCGTAAGGATTCCCGGTGGCACGGTCCGTGTCGCTGACACGTTCTACGGCGCGCCCGACCTCGCGCTCAGCAAGGGCCGGCTCGAGGGCACCGTCAGGATCGGCGACTCCGCCGAGGCCGTCGTGGACATGGAGCGTCGAACAGCGACGGCCCGTAACCACAGCGCGACGCACGTCCTTCACTGGGCGTTGCGTCAGGTCCTTGGCACTCACGCCCGTCAGGCGGGTTCCCTTGTGACCCCCGAGAGGCTCCGGTTCGACTTCACTCACTTCAAGGCCGTCGAGCCCGCGGAGCTGGAGCTCATCGAGAGGCTGGCGAACGAGAGGGTCCTGGAGGATGCGCCCGTGAGCACCACTGTCGAGGGCCGCGAAGACGCGATGGCGGCCGGCGCGATGGCACTGTTCGGGGAGAAGTACGCGAACGAAGTGCGCGTCGTCAAGATGGGCGATTTCTCCCAGGAGCTGTGCGGTGGGACGCACGTCGAGAGCACGGGGCGCATCGGCCCGATAAGGATCGTCGGCGAGAGCGGCATCGGCGCGGGCTTACGCCGCATAGAGGCCACCACGGGCTTCGAGACGCTCAGGCACTACAGGTTCGCGGAAGGACTCCTGGGCGAGACCGCCGGTCTCCTCAAGGTCACCGGCGAGGAACTGCCGCGCAGGGTAACCGAGGTGCTCGCGCGCCTCAAGGAGCTCGAGCGCGCGGCGGCGAGAGACAAGTCCAGGTCGGCACAGAGCATGGCCGCGGACATCATCGAGAGCGGAAAGCTCCTGTCGGCCGGGGGCAAGCGGTTTCTCCTGGCGCGCCTCGATTCCGAGGACCTGAAGAGTCTTCGGGATCTCGCCGACGTGATCATGAACAAGAAAAAGGACCTGGGAGGCGTTGCGCTCGCGGCCCGCGCGGGCGACAAGGCGCAGCTCGTGGTCAAGGTCGAAAAGTCCTTGTCATCGCGGTTGAACGCCCGGGATCTTGCCGGCGCCGGGGGCCGCATGCTCGGCGGCGGGGGGGGCGGGCGCGCCGACATGGCCGTCGCGGGCGGCTCGCGCGTGGAAGGACTGGAGGACGCTCTTCTCGAGGTGGAGAAAGCAATAACACGGAATCTCGGGGAGGGCTCTTGAGGATTATGGGCCTCGACGTCGGCGAGAGCCGCATCGGGATAGCGCTCAGCGACCCCCTGGGAAAGACCGCCCAGCCGCTCGATACCATCAAAAGGGATGACGCCTCGATCGACAGGATCGAAGGGCTGGTGCGCGAGCACGTGGTGCAGAGGGTCGTCGCGGGATTGCCGCTGCTGATGGACGGCAGCGAGGGGGCCCAGGCGCGGCTCGTTCGCCGGTTCACGGGTGAGCTGGCGGAACGCCTGGAGGTTCCCGTCGTGATGGTGGACGAGCGCCTTACGACAAGGGAAGCCGAATCCGTCCTCGCAGGGGGCCGCTCGAAGCGGGGCGCGAAGCGTGCCGCATCGGACAGGATCGCGGCCGCGATTATCCTTCGAGCGTACATGGACGGTTTTCCGGAGGCGTAATTGCGCGAAAACGAGAGCTTGGACAGCAGGGTCCGTCGCCGCCGCGACAGGGAAATAGCCCGTAAGCACAGGCGCAGGGTGGCCGTGGGGGTCTCCCTCGGGTTGGTGGTCCTGATCGGGCTGGCCCTGGGCGGCTGGTTCGCGGTCAAGAAGCTGCGAGCCGAGAAGAAACCGGTCGTCCGCGTCTACAAAGTCACCGTGCCCGAGGGTCTGACAGTGAAGGCGACGGCGGGCAGGTTCGCGGAGGCGACCCGGGGCTCGATTACCGCGGAGGAGTTCCTCGAAGCGGCGACCGCGGGCGGCTACAGCTACAGCTTTCTGGAGGGAGTTCCGGCCGGGAACCTGGAGGGGTACCTGTTCCCGAACACGTACGAGGTCACCTCGCAGACCACCGCGCGCCGGGCCGTGAAAATGATGTTGAAGAGTTTCTCCAAGGAAACCGATGACCTTGACTGGAGCCGCGCGGAAGCGCTTGGGCTGAGCGCCTACGACGTCGTAATCGCCGCTTCCATCATCGAGAAGGAGGTCAAGTTTCCTCAAGAAAGGCCGCTGGTGGCGTCAGTCATATACAACAGGCTCAAGAAGAACATGAAGCTGGGGATGTGCTCGACGGTCCTTTACGCGCTGGGTGAGTGGAAGCCGGAGCTCAGCATCAAGGATACCCAGGTGGATTCCCCATACAACACCTACAGGATCGACGGGCTGCCGCCGGGACCGATCTGCAACCCGGGCTTCGAGTCGATAAGCGCGGCGCTCAACCCCGCGGCGACGGATTACCTTTATTTCCTGGTCACGAGCCCGGATGGACACCACAGCTTCACCGCGGACTATAAGCAGTTCGAGCAGTGGAAGGCCGATCAGAACAAGTAATACAAGCGTTGGAGGGATATGGTGGCCCTGAACGATATCGCGCCGCTCGAAGCGGAGCTCAGGACGCTTATGCGACTCGCGTACATCATTGACGCGTCCGCCGAGGGAGTGCTGGGCAAGGGCGCTCCGGCCATGATGTACCAGGCCGGAAGGGACGCGGGCCGCGCCGAGGGCTGTGCGGCGGAGAGGACTGACGATCTCGACGATGCATTGCGTGGCGCGCTCGTCGAGGGTGAAAGCGTGTGGCGGTTCGAGCACTGGCGAGACCCCGGGCAGGAGGACGACTGGGTTGAGTCCAATGGAAGGAGGGCCGCCTGGCTGGTCTTCAGGCGGTGTCCCCTCATGGACCTTACGCACAGCGTGGGGTCGGCCCCGGGAGGTCTTCTCTGTCAGGCCATCCACGGTTACATGTCCGGTTGCATGGAGCAGTCGCTCGGCCGTAGGGTGGACATGAAGATAGTCCACTGCGGGCCACGTGCGTGCAAGGTTCTCCTGGAGATGAGGATCTGATGTACGTCGCCACGGCTTCCCTTAGCTCCTGCGGCGGGTGCGAGAACTCGCTCCTCTCGGTGGGCGAGCCCCTGGTGGCGCTCCTGAGCGAGCATACGGTCTCTTTCTCCAGTCTTCTCATCGACCGGACCGCGGTGTCGCCTTCCGACGTGGT
>CAZAIS010000369.1:0-3221 GCA_964485255.1 uncultured Acidimicrobiales bacterium
CACGACCTTAATGAATCAGGCGTGAAAGGCGGTGCCAGCCCCTCAGGCTCGAGACGAACCACCCCGCGGTCCTCCTTATCGATCGCGGTGACGGCTTGAGCCCGGGGACCGGCGGCCTCTCGAACGTGTCCGAACGGTGCATCTCCTCGAGCCTCATGAGGGCCGCGAGGTCCCCACGTCTCTCGATCTCGATCCAAACGCACTCTCTCTCGGGATCGATCACGCACTTTCCGCCCCCTGTGGAATACTTCTCGCACGGACCGTAGAGTCTCTTCGCCGGGCATTCGCCCAGAGGGCATATCCCGCCCGTGAAAGAGAGAACGCAGTGCTCGCAGAAGCGGCACAGGCTTCCTGCTACCCGGTCGGCGCTGTGGGAGACGGGAACGCTCCCGGCGGTGTCCAGTGCCGCGACCACCGGTACGCCCGGCGAGCAGAGAAAAGCCGACTTGACTCCCCCCGAGCAGCTCAGCACCACCAGGGCGTCGCTGGAGGACAGGTGCCCCGCGTCCTTTCTCAGCGCCTCTCTCATGGCGTCCTCGGGGCAGCACGCCGCGAGGCACCTGGCCGCGGCGACCTCGATGCCCCATTGATCGCAGAGCCCTTTCATGTACCTTATGCCCGCGTAACCGCCCGTACCGCTCAAGTTCGCGCACGTGCCGCAGGAGATTATCGTCACGCGCCCGGCGCCGCCGAGGGAAAGCTTTATCTCCTCCGGGGGCTTCCAGGTCGACTTGATCATTTCGCCTGCCCGCGGCCGGTGGTGCCGGGCTCGATGTTGGGCAACTCGGAGGACACCTTCTTGAAAACCAGGGGCAGCCTCCTGATAACCGAGGAGTGTACCAGTGGAACGCGTCTGAACGCGGTGATGCTTATGTCGTCACCCAGGGCGCGGAGGATCTCCTCTATCATGTAATGCAGCTTGACCCCGGGAAGCCATGAGGTCGCCGCCAGCGTGTAGTAACACCCGGGGCAGTTGAGCGCGACGTCCCTCGTCCCCGTCTCCTTGACTTCCCCGTACTTCTTCCACTGCGCCTTCAGGACATCGCGAAGGTGAAAATCCCTGGCGAGACTTGCCGCCCCGCAGGAAGTGCCGCTATCACGGTTGTGCGCCGGTTCAACGACCTCGACCCCCACGGTCTCGTACAGTCTCCGCAGGTCGTCATAGAAGCCGGCGCCCAGCTCGCTGCAGTAGCACGACTCGTGGATCGCGGCCTTGTAGTGGAGGGGCTTCGATACCTCCAGTTCCCCCGCGTCCAGCCTCTCCAGCAACCACTGGTAAAGGGACACCACCTCGAACGGCAGCTTCTCGCCCAGGACGTTGGGCAGCGTGTGGCCCAGGAAGTTGTAGCAGGACCCGCAGTAGCAGACCATTCTCTCGATTTCGAGAGCGTCAAACCGCGCGCGGGTCTTCGCTACGATCTGCTCGTACGCCTTCCACATCCCGGAGCGGTAGTGTATCTCGCCGCAACAGGTGTCACTGGGTCCGTATTTCGGCAGGGATTTCATTACCCTCGAGTTCTCGATGTCGTGGCAGAACATCCTCCCGATGCAGCCGACGTAGAGGGCGTCGGCGGACCGGCCCGGGGGCTCCGACCACCTGTCGAGTATTGTCCTTTCCGCGTAACTCATGCGCCTGTAGATGTCCTGAAAAAGCGTCGGGGGCGGCATCCCCTGCATCGCGTAACGCAGCAATGCCGGGACCTTCCCGCCCTCGTCCCTGCGCTCCGTGACGCGCTGGAGAATCAGCTCGTAAGGCCTGAGCCCCTCAGGGCAGTAGTTGTTACACTTCATGCAAAGGGTGCACTCGCTCATCACCCTCTTCGCGAAGTCTCCCCTCACGAGCAGCTCGATTTCCCGTTTCGCCTCAGGAGCCGGCATCTGCATTACCGGGCATCTCTCGAGGCAATCCCCGCAGAACGTGCACTTGCTCCAATCCGAGCAGTCCATGTACGCCATCCAAAAACCCCCTGTTCCGTTTCATACAGTATAGAACCATGGCGCCGGGGGTTCACGTCCACCGTCGCGGGCGGTCGCGCCCGAGCAGGGGCGCCTGCCGGGTTGCCCGCGCCTCTTGACACCCGGCCGGGCCCTCAGGCGAGTCGGCGCGCGCAGTCGGAGAGAAGCGTCTTGAGGCGGTCCAGCGAAACCGGCCTGGGTTCGATGCTTATACCCATCCAGTCGGAAAACTCCAGCAACTCCTCGGGGTTTTCCATCGCAAGGCGGTCGTAATATCCAAGCGGATCGAGCAGGATCGCGACGTCGTTGGAGGGAAACGTCTCGTTCGCTTTACCGATGTCCCATTCCAGGAAAACGTGCTTGCGGAATTCGATCCATCCCGCCACCAGCCAGTAGACCCTTCGCCCTTCGGCCATCGCGTCTCTCTCCGCGTCGGAAGCAAGCATGTCGATACAGTTGTGCGCCCTGATGCGCGCCATGCCCGTACCCTGCTCCTCGATGACTGTGTCTATGCTTCGGAAGTAGTCGGTCGAGTCCACGAAGCACCTGTCTCCGTAGACTACTATCACTTTCTTCGAGGCCTGCTTCGCCTTCGAAAGAAGACGCACCAGTTGCGTCTCCAGTTCCCTTGGCACTTCGTGTAGACCCGGTGTCGTGAAGAGTACCCTGTCCGCGTCCAGGAAACCTTCTTCCTGCAACCGGTTCAGCTCCCTTCGCACAGAACCGCACGAGACCACGGAAAAACCCTTGAAAGAAACCTCGTCCATGTTCCCCCCGGTTGATAGCCGCAAAAATGGAACCTGTCCCGGGAGCAGATCCCGGGACCGGCCGGTTCACTTGGGAGCCCGGACCGGCTCGCCGCCCGCGCGCTGCGCGGAGCCGGGGACGTCCCCGTCGTAACAGTATCCCGGTACCGGCCACCCCTGGCCGGCACCGGGATTTCGCGTTACTCAGATTAGAGGGGGCCGGTCAGAAGTTCCAGCCCATCCGGCCGCGGCCGCGGCCCATGCCCCGGCCTCCTCCTCTCGGCCGGTATCCGCCGGCTCTCACCGGCACTCCAGCCTGGGGAAGGACCTCCGCCCTGCCCGGGACGCCCGCGTAACGGCGCGGCACCGGGTTCGCGTAACCGGGCGCGTCGTAACCCGCGCAGAATCCCGCGGCCCTGCCGGTCATCGGCCCCAGGCCCGCCGGTCCTGTTCCGTCTCCACGAGGCATGCTGTCACCTCCTCCCTCGTTTCTCATGGCCCTGACGCCCCGCCCGGCAC
>CAZAIS010000370.1:0-3218 GCA_964485255.1 uncultured Acidimicrobiales bacterium
CTTCTTGATGCCGGTAGGTTTCAGTTTCCCGTGGGTGTCTTCGCCTACCACCATTATCGGCGCCAGCGCGCAGGCGCCCAGGCACATTACGGACTCGAGAGTGAACTTGTTGTCTGGCGTTGTCTCGCCTTCCTTGATGTTGAGCTGGTTGGATATCTCGTCGGTGATCTGGGTGGCGCCGGCCACGTGGCACGCGGTGCCGTGGCAGACTTTTATCAGGTACTCGCCGACCGGCTCGAGGCGGAACTGCGCGAAGAAAGTGGCTACCCCGTATACCTGGCTGAGCTGGTAACCCGCTCCCCTGGCGATCTCTCGCATGATCTTCTCGTCGAGGTATCCGTAGGCGTCCTGCGTTTCCTGGAGAAGAGGGATCAGGGCACCTTTCTCGCGGCCGTACCTGCCTAGTATCTCATTGACGGGGCCCAGGTCGTCGACGTCCGCGAACCTGTTGGAGCGGGCGCATTCCTTTTCCATACGTTCCCCCTTGCGCCGGACCCGCGTTCCACCGGGACCCGGCGAATGCGTATGCCGTTCACAGTAGAATATTTATCACATAAGAGCCGCCCCGGTCGACAGCCCCGCCCGAGGGATCGAAGCCGGCGGATCCCGAGGTGTCCCGGGACGCTCGCACGGGCATACCGGTCACGCCGTCCATGGAGCTCGAGATTGATATCTATAAGGGAGGGGCGGTTGGAAGGATGCCGCCCTTCCTGCCTGCATCGACACGTTCATACTGTCTTATTATACTCTAGTTCCAGGTTCCGGTTCACGCCGGGAGCATCCCGAATCCACCGCGGAGAGGCCGTCCGGCACGCTCTCGACCGGGCGGAGAGTCTCGTGTCGGCGAAGTGGAGGTGCCGCAGAAGCATGGATGACGGCAGTCACGTCGAGCGCGCCTACCGGGGAATAATGGAGCCGGCCGGGCTCACGTGCTACGAGGTCGCGGCCGGCGAGAGCGACCTGTACGTCTGCACGAGGGGAGACCTGTCGGCTGATGCGGCCGAATCACTGGCCCGCCACAGGGACGAGCTCGAGGAGTACCTCCGGAGGCACGTGGATTTCGGGATCTCGTTCAAGCCGGTTCCAGTGGATAGTGGCGCTCCGGGTATCGTAAAGGCGATGGCGGGGGCGGCACAGAGGTTCGACGTGGGCCCGATGGCGGCCGTGGCGGGAGCCGTCGCCCAGTTCGTGGGGTCCGATCTCCTGCGTATCTCGAGGGAAGTCATCGTGGAGAACGGCGGTGACCTGTTCCTTGCGGGCGGTGGAAAACGAAGGGTCCGCGTTTTCTCCGGTACGGAATTTCCGCAGGTCGACATCATCGTCCGGGATTCCCCCGAGGGAATCGGAGTCTGCACCAGCAGCGCTACGGTGGGGCCTTCCCTCTCGATGGGGGCCGCCGACGCCGTGACGGTCCTGTCGCCCGACGCCGCTACAGCCGATGCCGCCGCAACTGCTATCGGAAACAGCGTGTTGCGCCCGGGGGACATAGAAGCGGGCCTGCAACTCGCGGAGAGACTGGAAGGTGTCGAAGGGGCCGTCATAGTGTTCGAAGGGTCGATGGGCGCCTGGGGAAATCTGGAAATAGCCTGAGGGTCATGTCCTATTGCGCTGGTATAATCGATTCATGGCGCGTTCCGCGGAGAGTGCCACGGGACGCGATCGACGAGAGGTGAAGGCTTGGCCGGCAGAAGAAAGAGGAACTGGAGCATACCGGACTCCGGCACGTATGCGCGGGGCCCGGCGCGCCTGCCGCATGGCCAGCTCCCTCCACCGCCGGGCGCGAACCCGACGCCCCGGTACTATCCCGGCTACGACTACCCGGCGTCCCCGCCGGGAGCGGCACCTCCCGACAACCGCAGGGCCCCCGCGGGGCGAAGGCTAGGCCTGTTAGGGGTTTCCGCGCTACTGATCGTTCCCTTCATCATGTTGCTCACCATTTTCCTGATGCTCGTGTTCGTGGGAAAACCTTACATAGTCCACGGAGAGTCAATGATGAAGACCCTGCACGACGGAGACCGGGTCTTCGTGGTACCGTACAGGGGCGACGCCACCCCGGACCGGGGAGACATCGTCGTGCTCGAGGACATCGACGGCTCCCCCGAGATGTTGATCAAGCGGGTGGTCGCCATTGGGGGAGACCGCGTTACGATAGAAAACGGATGGGTTGTTGTAAACGGCAAGTACAAGCACAGGAGTACCAGCAGGTACGTGCCCGTCGCCTACACCAAGGTTGTGCCCGACGGCGGCTTGTTCGTGATGGGGGACAACGAGGCCCAATCCTTCGACTCGAGGACGTTCGGCGCCATTCCGGGCGACAAGGTGATCGGCAAGGCGCTGCTTATTTTCTGGCCCCCGGGAGACTGGAAGAAGCTCTGAGATGGCGGGCGGCGGGCCGGACCCGGCCGCGGCCGAAGAGGCCGAACGGCTCAGAAGAGACCTCAACTATCATATCCATCGTTACTACACGCTCGACAGCCCGGTAATCAGCGACGCCGAATACGACGAGATGTACCGGAAGTTGCTGGACGTCGAGGCGGAGCACCCAGAGCTCGTGACCCCGGATTCGCCGACGCAGCGCGTCGGCCCACCGCCGGCCGAGGGCTTCAAGCCGGTTCGCCACAGGGGACGCATGATGAGCCTCGACAACGCGGTCTCGCGCACCGAGCTGGAAGCCTTCGACGAACGAGTGCGCAGGCTTCTGGGAGACGGAGCCGAGGTCAGCTACGTATGCGAGCTGAAGATGGACGGGATCGCGGTGGCGCTGACATACGAGCAAGGGATCCTTGTTCAGGGCGGCACCAGGGGAGACGGCGAGGTGGGAGAGGACATCACGCCGAACCTGAGGACTATCCGGGCGATTCCGATAATGCTCGCGAGCGGGCATGCGCCGGATGTCATCGAGGTGGCCGGAGAGGTCTACATGCCCGAGGCGTCGTTTCTCCTCCTCAACGAAGAGCGGCTCGAGAAAGGCCAGGCGCCTTTCGCGAACCCGAGAAACGCCGCGGCCGGATCGCTCCGGCAGATCGACCCGGCGGTGACCGCGAAGCGGAGCCTTTCGATGGTCACGTTCGCCGTAGCTTATGCTTCCGGGGACACGCCACGGTGTCACTGGGACATCCTCGAGTACCTTGGGCGCTTGGGGTTCAGGCTGGGCGAGCACAGCGCAAGGGCGGCCTCCATCGGCGAAGCCTTCGCTTTCTGCGAGGAGTGGCGCGACA
>CAZAIS010000371.1:0-3210 GCA_964485255.1 uncultured Acidimicrobiales bacterium
GGCAGCATGGAGACAGACATACACAAGATGTTCTACCCAGGAAGCGTGGCGGTGGTTGGAGCCTCGGCGAATCCCCGGAACATGGGCCGCAACATTGTTCAAAACCTCCTGACCTGGGAATACGAGGGCGCCATCTACCCGGTCAATCCCAGGGGGGAGGAGGTTTTCGGCCTCAAGGGATACGCGAGCCTGGATGAGGTGCCGGGAAAGGTGGACCTGGTAGTCGCTTTCGTCCCAGCGCGCGCGGTGCCGGGCGTAATGGACGAGTGCGCGCGAAAAGGCGTGAAGCTCATGGCCATCCCATCGGGTGGGTTCTCCGAGTACGGCGAGAACGGCGACGAGCTTACCGCGCTCGTCAAGGCCAGGGCGGCCAGGCACGGGATCCGCTTCGTCGGCCCCAACGGCCTCGCGGTCATCAACGCCGAGAACGGGCTGTGCCTACCGTTCCTGCCGATCCGCAAGCGCGAACCGGGGAGCATATCCATAGTCTCGCAGTCCGGAGGCGTGGGCATAAGCCTGATCATGTTCCTCGACAACGCGAGCGCCACGTTCAACAAGTTCGTGTCGGTGGGCAACAAGGCCGACCTCGACGAGCTGGACTTCTTATCCTACCTGGGCGAGGACCCGGGCACGTCGGTAATCTGCATGTTCCTGGAGAGCGTGGTAAGAGGCCGGGAGCTGCTGGAGGCGGCACGGGGCATCAAGAAGCCGCTGATCGTGTACAAGGCCAACACGACCGAGGCGGGGGCCAGGACCGCGGCCAGCCACACCGCCGCGCTCGCCAACAACGACATGGTGCTGGACGGCGCGCTCCGCCAGGCGGGCGCGATAAGGGTGGACCGGATACATAAGCTGATCGACTTCGCCAGGGCGTTCGAGCTGCCGCCGATGCGCGGCAGGCGGCTGGCCGTGGTCTCGCAGGCGGGTGGATACACCGTGCTCTGCTCCGACGAGGGGTGCAGAATGGGATTCGAGTACCCCCCGCTGTCGGAGAAGGTGGTGGAGGGCTTCAGGGAGCACGTAAGATCGGACGTCATCAGGCTGGGCAACCCCCTCGACCTCGGTGACATACACTCCACGGACGCGATCCTGTTCGCCCTCGACCAGGTGCTGGGGCAGGAGGATATCGACGGAATCGTGACGGTCCTGCTGAGGAGGTCGGACGCCAAGTACGACGGAGCCTACGCGGCGATGTTGAGGGAACCCTACCCGGAGATCGGTACCATCATGAAGCGTCACAACAAGCCGATAGCGCTCTGCCTGCTCTCCCAGTGCCAGTACCTCAACGACGTGCAGAGCCGCATGCCTTACCCTGTTTTCGAGAAGCCCGAGGATGCCATGGAAGCCCTTTGCGTGCTTCGAGATTACTACTACGGGCACACCTAAGCCCCTATGGGACGCTTTCGATACCCGCTGGAGCCTCGCCATGGAAGAGCATAAGCCCGAAATCCGCACCTGCGCGCGCGTGAAGGTCGGCATCGGCCTGCCGGAGGGCGATCCGCGTGAGGGGCCCGTGCTCGCTTCGGCCACCTTCTGTCCCGTGCTGGTCTTCAGGCGCGGCGCCGAGCTCCTGGACGCGCTCGACGCGGGAGACATCGACGCGGGAGTCAGGGGCGCGCTTCCGTCGCACGAGTTCCTCAACGAGTTGCGGTCCAGGCGGAAAAGCGCCGCGCCGCGCAGGGCGGCCCTCATCGTCACAGCCGCCGGCAGGCCCCTGCTCCTCGGGCCCGTGGGAATCGACGAGGGCGGGACGGTTGAATCCATGGGCCGCCTCGTGAAAGACATGAGGGAGGCGTGCGGGCTGTTGGGATGGGAGCCCCGGATAGCCGTGCTGTCGGCCGGGCGCCCCGGGGACGAGGCGCGCTCGCCGCGAGTTGCGCGCAGCATCAGGCGGGGCCGGCTCACCGCGGAGCGCCACGGGGTCAGGCACTGTCACATCATGATCGAGGAGGCCGCCGAATGGGCCAACTGCGTGATCGCGCCGGACGGGGTTTCCGGCAACCTGATATACCGCGCGCTCGCGCACCTCGGCGGAGCGGTATCGCTGGGGGCCTTCTACTTCCCGTTGAGCCTGCGGCTCGCCGACACATCGCGAAGCGGGACGGTCGATGAATTCGTGGGGGCTATAGCGCTCGCGAACCTGGCGGCATCCGCACGTTGAAAGCAGGTGACGGCGCCGGCGCCGTGCTTATGGCAGTATATAGACGGGCGTCCCCTTGTCCACTGCCTTGAACACCTGCTGGGCGCTCCACTCGGAGAGGCGGATGCATCCGTGCGACGCGGAGTACCCCAGGGAAGCCTCGTCGGCCGTGGAGTGGATTCCGAACCCGTTTCCCAGGTCCATCCAGTAAGGCCCGAGCGGGTTGCCGGGGCCGGGAGGGATCGGTTTCTTGCCCTTGGCCCAGTCGGATTTTGGGGGGTACCACCACGGGTCTTTCTTCTTCTCGATGATCTCGAACCGCCCGGTTGGCGTGGGGTACTGGGGGCTGCCCACGGCGCATGAGTACGTATCCACAAGCGTGCTCGCGCTGTACTGGTAGAGCTTGTGCTCCGGCTGCTTCACTACGATGATCGTGCCGATGTCGCTCTCGGTCATCTTGGGCTTCAATACCGTCACGGGGATCTGGAGGTTGCGCTCGTCCTTCGGGAGCAACGCCTCGATCTGCGCGATCAACCGGGCTTCCTCCACTTTCCTGCCGTCCTTGGACTTGGTGATGACCGGGTAGCCCTTCGTCATGTCCACGGTCGCGTTTCGGGCCGCGTAATCGAGGTCGCGGCCGATGTCCGCTACGAAAGAGGCGACCTGGGCCCGGTCGTACTTGAGGATGACAGGGACGTTCGCGTCGATAGGCTTGTTCAGGAACCTTCGCATCATCCGCGAGAGAATGCTGACCGACCGGCCTTTCTTGAACGCTTCGTCCACCATCTTGTCTACGTCCACCGAGAGCCCGATCCTGGAGACGTCAAGCTCGTAAACGTCCTCCTCGTAGGTGAGGACCACGGGCTCCTCGATCCTGGTCACTATCGATGACCTCACCACCTGCGCCGCCTGCTCGCGGGTCATGTTGCCCACCGGGTTGCCGTCAATGGTGACGCCCGGGAACACCTGGCCGTGAAGGGAGATGTCCTGGATGAAGAGATACGCGCCGAGAACGACAACCAGCACCAGCAGAAAGCCCGCCACGAAGAGTTGCGGCGCGCTGGTCAAAG
>CAZAIS010000372.1:0-3199 GCA_964485255.1 uncultured Acidimicrobiales bacterium
CAGCGCCGGCGGCCCGGCCGGGGGCATTCTAGGCGGCATCCTCGGCCAGTAGCGCTGGAAGGGTCGGACCCGTTTTCGCGCCTGACCCTTTTCGCAACAAAAACGCGCTAATTCCGGGTTTGACCCTGTTTGCATTTGACTCGAATACTGTATAAAATTCACTCGCTTTATCGGATGTGAGTAGTGGTGCACCCGTTTTCTGGTGCGCCCATCTTGTGTCAGGAACCAGAACTGGAGTATGAAATGAGCATCGAAGAGGGAACTTTTGTGCAGAAATACGACCTGTTGGGTTGTATCCAGTGCGGCAGGTGCACCGGCGGCTGCCCGGTTACGGTCCGCACAGACCTGAACGTACGCAGGTTCGTCTACGACACGGTAGACGACGAGCGCCTCGAGGAACTCTCCGAGAAGCCCGATATCTGGGACTGCACCACGTGCAACACCTGCGCCATCCGCTGCCCCAAGGGCCTGGAGCCTTTCGAGGTGCTCCTGGGCCTGCGTGCCATGCGGGCAGAAGAGGGCAACCTAGAACCCACCGCCATTACCGCCCTGGAGAGCATGTTCAACAACGGGAACCCCTGGGGCAAGGCCGCGGCGAAGCGCGTCGACTGGATGGAGGGCGTCGAGGGCGCCCGCATCCTCGAGGAGGGGGAGAAAGCCGACATCCTGATGCACATCTGCTGCACCTCGGCCTACGATCCCAAGCTCATGCCTTTCGTGAAGACGCTGGTCAAGATCCTCAACGCGGCGGGCGCCGATTTCGGGTTCATCGGCGAGGAGGAGAAGCACTGCGGCTCGGAAGCCCGGCGCCTGGGCGAGGAAGGCCTCATGGAGTACTTCGACGAGGAGAACACCGAGCTGTTCGGGCGCTACGACGTCAACCGCCTGGTGACAATCTCCCCTCACTGCTTCAACTCCTTCAAGAACGAGTACACCAACATCGGCGTTCCGGTCCTTCACTACACCCAGCTCATCGCCGAGCTGATCGAGGACGGGAAACTCGAGCTGCCGAACGAAGTGGCCACCAAGGCCGTTTACCACGACCCGTGCTACCTGGGCAAGAAGAACCTGATATTCGACGAGCCCCGCTACATACTCGGCAAGATCAAGGGCGTCGAGCTCGCCGAGTTCTTCCGCAACAAGGAGCGCAGCCTCTGCTGCGAGGGCGGGGGCGGCAAGATGTGGGTCGAGTCCGAGTCCAAGGCCCCGCGCCTGGCCGAGACCAGGGTGGCCGACGCACACGAACTGGGCGCCCAGACGATCGCTGTGGCCTGCCCGTTCTGCTGGCTGACCATCGAGGACGCGATCAAGGCCAAGGGCTACGAGGAAGAAATGGTCGTGAAAGACATACTGGAACTCCTGGGCGAGGCTCTCTAGCCCGGGAACTGGAGCGTGAAAGAGATGAGTCGAGGGAAAAGTGAGGTGAGCCGGGGATGAACATTGCAGTCTGCGTGAAGCAGGTGCCAGACACTTCCGATCCCGACACTGAAGTCCACATAGACTCCAGTGGGAAGGGCGTTGACCAGAGCAAGTTCAGCTTTGTGATCAACGACGCGGACAACTTCGCGGTGGAAGAGGCCATCCTGCTCAAGGAAAAGCACGGTGGGGAAGTAACGGTAGTGAACGTGGGACCCGAGGCGGCCAACCAGGTCATCAGGATGGCTCTCGCCAAGGGCGCCGACAAGGCGATCAGGCTGGACGACGAGAAGTTCGCCGGCTCCGACCCTGTAGCCCTCGCCCGCATCATCCAGGCGGGCCTCAAGGACGAGTCCTGCGACATAGTCATGACTGGCTGCATGGCCTCCGACGACGGCTTCGCCGCCACCGGCGTGTCGCTCTCGGCTCTCATGGGAGTCCCCCACGCGGCGTACGTGAAGACGGTCGAGGTCCTCGATGACAACAAGCTGAAGGTCGGCCGCGAGATCGAGGGCGGGCTGCTGGAGATAAACGAGATCTCCACCCCCTGCGTTCTTACCATCCAGACCGGCGGCAACGAGCCCCGCTACGCCTCCTTCAAGGGCATCCGCGAGGCATCCAAGAAAGAGATCAAGGTCATGGACCTGGCGGCGACCGGTCTTTCGGAGGACCAGGTCGGCGAGGCAGGGTCCCTGGCGGTAATGGTCCAGTACTCGGTTCCCGAGGTCGGGGAGCTCGCCGAGATCCTCGAGGGCGACGCGGGCGAGACCGCCGGCAAGCTCGCCGGAATACTCAAGGAAAAGGGGCTGGTGTAAATGCATAAGACACTGGTACTTGCAGAGCACAGGCAGGGCGAGCTTCGCGACGTCAGCCTGGAGATGCTGACGCTGGCGGGCGGGCTCGACACGGAAGTCGTCGCGGTGCTGCTGGGCAGCGGCATGGACGATTTCGCGGGCAAGCTCGCGTCCTTCGCCGACAAGGTCCTGGTTGTCGACGACCCCATGTTCGAGAACTTCAACCCGATCGACTACCAGGCGGCCCTCAAGGCCCTCATCGAGGCCGAGAAACCGCACCTGGTGATAATCCCGAACACCGGGCAGGGTGGAGACCTGCTGGCGTCGCTGGCCATCGAGATGGGAGTCCCCTTCACCAGCGACATCATCGAGCTCAAGGTCGAGGGCGACAAGCCCGTGGCCACCCGTGCCTATTACGGAGGTAAGATAAACGGCCGCATCGAGTTCAAGGACGCCGACCTCTACATGGTGGGCCTGCGCGAGGGCGCCATCCCCGCCGGCGAGGGCGGCAAGTCCGGCGAGATCGTAAAGACCGACAACCCGGTGGCCGCCGCCGGCGAGGGGCGCAAGTTCCTCGATTACGAGCAGCCCGCCGTCGGCGACGTGGACATCACGCAGTCGGCGATGCTGGTCTCACTGGGCCGGGGCATCCGCGAGGACAAGAACGTGCCTCTCATGGAGGAGCTCGCGGGTCTTCTGGGCGCGGACGTCTCCGGAAGCCGCGCCGTCGTGGACGCCGGCTGGCTCCCGACGGACCGCCAGGTCGGAATCTCCGGCAAGACGGTCAAACCCAAGCTGTACCTGGCGCTGGGCATAAGCGGCGCGTTCCAGCACGTGACCGGCATGAAGGGCTCCGACGTGGTCGTAGCAGTCAACAAGGACCCGGACGCCCCGATCTTCCAGTATGCCGACTACGGTATCGTGGACGATCTGCTGAAAGTGGTGCCTGCCCTGATCGACAAGATCAAGGAGGTCAAGGGGTAGGCCCC
>CAZAIS010000373.1:0-3198 GCA_964485255.1 uncultured Acidimicrobiales bacterium
TACTCAAGGTGATCGGTGACGAGAAGCCCGACGCCGTGGTGGTGGCGTTTGACGGCCCCAGGGCCGACCTTTTGCGAACCAGGGAATACCCCCCATACAAGGCCCACCGTCCCTCGATGCCAGACGAGCTCAGGGGCCAGCTCGAGATGATCGAACACCTCCTCGGGCACATGAAGATCCCGTTGGTGTCGGTTCCGGGCCACGAGGCGGACGACGTGCTCGGGACGGTGGCCTCGAGGGTCGCCTCCGGGGGCGGAGAAGCCCTGATCGTGACCGGCGACAGGGACGCGCTGCAGCTCGTGAGGGGCCGGGTAGGGGTGTTGATGACCGGCAAGGGGATTACCGAGACGGTGTTCTTCGATGAGCGCGCGGTCCTCGAGAAATACGGGGTGCCGCCTGAAAAACTGCCGGACGTCGCCGGACTGAAAGGGGACGCGTCCGACAACATCCCCGGAGTGCCGGGCATAGGGGAAAAAGGCGCGACGGACCTGATCCGGAGATACGGGTCGCTCGAGGCCGTCTACGAGCATGTCGACGAGATAACAGGCGCGAAGAGAAAGATCGCGCTCGAGGAGAACCGGAAGACGGCCTTCCTTTCGAGAAAGCTGGCTACGCTGAACACCGATTTGCCCATCGACGTGGACCTCGAATCGGTCAGGCTTGGGGACTGGGACGAGCGCGAGGTCCTCGAGTACCTGTACGCCCTCGAGTTCAAGACCCTCGCCGGACGTTTTCAGGAGATGTTCGGTGGATCAACGGATGGCGGGAACCCGCACGCCGCTGAAGCGCTTGCGTACACGCTGGCCGACGCGTCGGCCGGGGACTCGATCGACGGCTTCGTGTCCGAGGCGCGCCGGGTGGGGGGAGTCGGATTCGCGGCGGCGCTTCGCGGATCGGGGTACTGCGATGTCCGGTTGGAGGCGCTCGCGCTGGCCACCGGCGGCCGGCTCCTCGTCGCATCGAGGGACCAGCGCGAGGCCTTTGAGGCCGCGGCTTCGCTGCTGGAGTCGGCCGAAGTGGAGACGTGGCTTCACGACGGAAAGGCCGCTCTCCAGGCACTCGATAAAGAGGGTGTGACCGTCCGGGCGATTACGATGGACACGGCGATAGCAGCCTACCTGGAGAACCCCTCGCTCGGGGTTTACAACATCGAGGACGTCTGGGAGAGGAACCTCGGGGGGGCGATCGAAATCGAGGGGATGGCTCCGATTGACGACAAGGGCGCACAGCCGAGCCTCCTGGAGCCCGAGCCCGGGGAGGGTACGAATACCGTGGTGAGGGCCGCCGCGGAGGCGGCGATGGCGTTTCACCTCTGTCCGGTAATGGCCGAAAAACTGCGCGAGCTACGGATGGACGGGCTGGCCGCGGACATCGAACTGCCGTTGATGAGCGTCCTTGGGGAAATGGAGAAAACGGGGGTGGCGCTCGATGCCCTGAAGCTGGAGGGGATGTCACGCCGGGCGGCATCGCGCCTGGAAAAGCTGGAGAACGATATCTTCGAGCTTGCGGGGCACCCCTTCAATATCGGCTCGACCAGGCAACTGGCCACGGTGCTCTTCGAGGAGTTGGGGTTGCCGGCGACAAAAAAGACCAAGACCGGTTACTCCACCGACTCGTCGGTGCTGGAGTCGCTGAAGGACTCGCACCAGATAGCGGGCAGGCTGATCGAGTACAGGGAGAACGCGAAGCTGAAATCCACTTACTTCGACGTGCTCCCTACGCTGGTCTGCCGCCGCACCGGCCGTGTCCACTGCACGTTCAACCAGACCGCGACCGCGACCGGCCGCATCTCGTCCAGCGGGCCGAACCTGCAGAACATCCCGGTGAGGACCGAGGTGGGACGCATGATAAGGGAAGCTTTCGTCCCCCCGGGGGCGGGATGGAAGATGCTCGTAGCGGACTACTCCCAGATCGAGCTGCGGGTGCTCGCGCACATGTCCGGGGATCCATTGCTGCTGGCCGCGTTCGAGCGCGACGCGGACATACACGCCGAGACCGCGGCCATGATATTCGGGGTTGACGGCTCGGAGGTAACCGCCGAGATGCGCAGGATGGCGAAGGTCGTCAACTTCGGGATCGTGTACGGCATGGGATACTACGGCCTTTCTTCGAGGCTGGGAATAAGCATGGAGGAAGCGACCGCGTACATTGACACGTACTTTGGCACCTACGAGGGCGTTCGACGGTACAGGGACTCGTGCGTCGAACTGGCGGCGAAGAGGGGTTACTCGAGCACACTTCTCGGGAGGAGGAGGTTCATCCCGGAGCTGGCGAGCTCCAACAGGCAGACCAGGGAGCTGGGGGAGAGGATAGCCGTCAACACCCCTCTGCAGGGGACGGCCGCCGACATAATCAAGAAGGCGATGGTCGACGTCGCCAGGGCGATCCAGGACGCGGGGCTCGACTCGCGCATGACCATGCAGATACACGACGAGCTAATCTTCGACGTGGCACCGTTGGAGGTCGAGACCATCAAGATCCTGGTTCGCGAAAAGATGACCCGGGCGGTCGATCTCGAGGTGGAACTCAAGGTCGATTCCGGCGTTTACGACAACTGGGGACAAGCAAAGCAGTGATGCCGCCCTCCCTGCGCGCGCGGTAGAGCACTAGCGCATGCGCGCGCGGCCCGCGGAAGGGCTCGACTGACCGGTAGCGCCCGCCTCCGGGCGGCAAACTTGCGGCGCCAAAAGGTATGTGTTATTCATAACTGAATACGTATCCGCTATTGGAAGGAACGAGCACGATGACAGACGACGACCTCCGGACCGACGGCGACCTACGGACCGACGACGACGCGCCAGCCACCGAAACCGGCAGGGAACAGGCCACTGGAACAGTGCCGTACGACGACGAGGAGGAGAGCATCCTCACCGGGGCAGGGGCCGTAGAGTCACTGGCGAGCCTCGGGCTGCCACCCGAGGAGAGCCAGAAGGTGCCGGACTACGACGGCACCATCAAGATTTTCAACGAGGGGGACATCGTCCAGGGCCAGGTTGTGCGCGTGGACAAGGAAGAGGTGCTCCTTGACATAGGATACAAGTCCGAGGGGGTCATTCCGGCGCGGGAGCTGTCGATACGATACGACGTGAAGCCGGCGGAGATCGTATCACCCGGTGACGAACTCGAGGCGCTGGTCCTTCAGAAGGAGGACAAGGACGGTCGCCTCATCCTCTCCAAGAAGCGCGCCCAGTACGAGCG
>CAZAIS010000374.1:0-3193 GCA_964485255.1 uncultured Acidimicrobiales bacterium
CCCCCGTAGCCGGCGCCGGGGTAGCTCGCGTAGTACTCCCTGAATACACGTGCGTAGTCACCGCCGTTGAGAATGCGGTCGGCGACGGCCACCGTGAGCACGGTGTCGTCCGTGAAGCGGCTCCGGGCCTGGAATAGGGAAAACTCGGTGGTCTTGATGTTATCCCGCTCGTACACCGAGCCGATTATGTCTCCAGCGATCGCGCCCAGCACGCCGCCTCCCGGGCCTCGAGATCCGCTCGTGTCTATCCCTTGAAAATCATAACAGACGTCGATGACACCGCGCGCCGCGGTAAGCCGGGATCAGGTGACCTCCTCGGGCCGCTGGAAGCCGGGACAAGGATCCGGGCGTCTCTCATCCTGGTGCCCCCCCCACGCGCTCGGAAAGCCGCGGGGCACCGACATTTTTCCCGGCCGTGCCACCCATGAGGTCGTTTGCCTTGCCGTGCCACCGTGCAAGTATCATTCTGGATCGTTGCGCCCGGCGAGACACGGAGGTTAAGTTGGGCCAGGACATGATTGTAACACCGCCGCCGGCGAACCCGGGCAGGACGGAACAGGCTGAAAGACAGGCTGAAGGCCGGGTCAATCCCGAGGCAAAAGACGCGCGCGTCCCTGCCCAGTTGCCCGCGAGGCTCGCGTACATCCCGCCGCGCGGCGCCCCGCCCGCGGCCAGGTCCCTGCCGCAGCCCGCGACCAGGGAGCCCGCGAACCCCACGCTGACACCCGCGGACAGAGACGGGCGCGGTGGTGCGCCTGCTCGGCCGGCGGAAGCGGGCACTGGTAACGTCCAGGTTCGTCCTGCCGGTCAAGAAGCGCACGGACAGCACGTCGCGGAGCGGTCCGCCACGCGGCAGCCGCAGAGTCAGACCTCGTGGCAGGCCGCTCATGAGCGGGAGGCCGGGCGGACATCGTCCGGGCGGCAACAGGAAGCGCCCGCGGGGAGCCTGTCCTCCGGCAGGGGCGCGCGGGAGGCCTCCGGCGAACAGGCGCGCGGGCTCCCGTCCGCGGGCGCGGGCGCCCGGCGGGCGGCCGTCATCTACGACGGCAAGGCAGGCGTTTGGCGTTTCTCGGAGACGGGCTCCCGTGCCGGGGTGGCGGCCGACAGGCTGGACATCCAAGCGCGCCCGGCGCGTGGCGGCGTGTCGGCGGAAAAGGCCCCGGCGCGCGCCGGCCGCGAGCAGGCCGGCCCGGCGGCGCACGAGCGTGCTACAGCGGGCGAGGGAAACGCGGCCCCCTTCTCGGCACGGGGGACGAAGGCCGGTGGGCTGCTCGAAGCGATCAGGGCGTTCTTCACCGGGAAAAGACAGCCCGCCGAACTCGTCCAATCCGGTGGACGGCCGGGCCCCTCGGGGCACTTGGGGCGTCCTGGTTCGAGTGAGTGGACAGCCGCGCGTCAGGCCTCCTCCGAGAACCGCCGGGGAGCTTTCATCGGTAACGGATCTGTAAGGGTCGAGCTCAGCGGAGAGTCCGTCAGCACCAGGCTCCGGGACCCGGGCGGCGTTACCCAGGCCTCAAACCTCAAGCGGGACGGCAGGGCCGCGAACGCCCCGTTGCGGGAGACGGCCGCGCGCGTCCCGGCAAGCGCCGGGAGGGCCGGCGAGGAGCAACCGTTCGCGGGGCGCAGTGCCGGTACGGCAAGGCCGGAAACCCTGCTTCACCGCCTGTCCAGATGGATCAAGGGGGTCTTTTCGCGTGGGGGTTTCGAGAGCGCCACCAGGGCCGGACTCAGGACCGGGCCGGCGCTCGAACCGTCGGTCCGTCAGCCCGCGAAGGTCTCCGATCAGGTGATCCTGCCCGGTGAAACCCGTGCCCTTCCGGCTCCCGGCCTGACCGAGGAGGAAGCCCGCTTGGCGGGTGGGGCAGGCGCCACCGGTCGTTCTTCGGAGTCGCCGCCTCCCGGTCTCCCGAGCGAAGCCGCCGCGCGCCCCGAGATCTACGGGCTGGGCTTCCCTGCGGTCGTCGCCGATACCACCAGGCGCTGGTTGGCCCATGCGCTCGCCCTCACGGCAGGCATGTTCCCGTCGCTCGGTCTCTTCTTCGGCTCATCAGTCCCATACGGATCGGCCGAAGCCCCGGAGACTCGCGCGAAGATGGCCTACATACGCTCGGTCCTGGCATGGATACTGGGCTCGCTCGCGGCGCTTACCGCCGCGATCGTCATCTACGCGATCTTCTTCAGGTGACCGGGAGAGACTTCAGCGCTTCCCGCTCGCCCGCCGCCGGCCTCGCCCGCTGATCAATAGAACCCGAAGCTTAAACCCGTAATCGAGACGTTCATCTGCACTTCCGTGCTACCGTGATACGGGGGTCCGTCCGGGTTGCTTGCCACGTGCAGCTCCAGGTTCATGTCCCAGGTGGGGCTCGGCAGGACGTAGAAAGCCCTGCACCCCTTGCCCCAGTGGTCCTCCCAGTTCCCTCCCCTCTTGTTCGTCTTCCAGGCGGCGCTCATGTAGTCGTTGCCGCTCAGGCTGTTGAGGAAGTTCCAGGTAGTCCTGCCGTCGCCGAGGTAGATGCTCAGGTACCTCATGCTCTTGCAGTACGGGTAAACGTACGCTCCCTTCATGTAGCCGTCCGCGGAAGGCTTGAGGACGAGCCCCAGCTTGCGCTGTATGGTCCCGTTACTCGAGGTGCCGTCGTATGAGTCTTTCACCGCTCCGTTTATCAGGTAACCGCCGTCGTCCAGGTCTATCCTTATTGGATCGCAGCAGTTATTCTTGACCGTCACGAGCTGGCTGTACTGGTACACCAGGTTCTCCACGGCGTTCAGCCCACCGGAGCGCTTGAAATAGACGAACGGCAGCGTGTCTATCTTGGCCACGCTCTTCTGCGGGTCGTACGCGTTGCCGTTGGGGTCCGTGGACACGGAGTCTATCTTTCCCGTATAGTACGCGGACCCGTTGACCCGGACCACCACATCGTACGTCTTGCCGCCCACGGCCCCCGGTATGCTGAACGTGTACACGGAGAAGTCGTTCCTGGGCGTCATTGACGTTCCCTGCCAGGTATCGTAGTACTCCTGGAACCTGTCGCTGGCTCCCGTGCGGAACTTCTCGACGTACCCCACCTGGTATGCCCCGTTGCCGCTCAGGGTCGGGGCGCCGTCCGCAGAGCACTGGATGCTCACGGCATCGGTACTCCCCGCTATCGAGCCGTCCAGGATGACCGTCCCCAGAAACCTGCGCTGGCTGGCG
>CAZAIS010000375.1:0-3176 GCA_964485255.1 uncultured Acidimicrobiales bacterium
GGGTAACGGCGGCGGTCTCCTGCTATAATCGACGCCAAAGTGGTTTTGTACTATCGCGCGGCCGGGCGGCCGCGCTTTGATGATTATCCGGTAAGGTGGACAAGGATTTGAATACGACTCTACCGGGCAGCCTCTTCTCGAGGATTGCGCCGCTCCTGTTGCGTGTCGAGCGTCCGAGCCGCTACGCCGGTGGAGAATGGAACTCGCCGGCGATCCCGGAGTGTGACACCACGGTGGCGCTGGCCTACCCGGACGTGTACGAGATCGGCACCAGCAACCTGGGCCTTTCCATCCTCCGCGAGATAGTCAACGAGATGGACGGGGCGAGCGCGGAGCGCGTCTACTCTCCGTGGACCGACATGGAAGCGGAGATGAGGGCGGAGGGCATTCCGCTGTTCACCCTGGAGACACACCGTCCCGTCGGGGCCCTCGACATCTTCGGTATCTCAATACCCCACGAGCTGACCTACACCAACATCCTGAACCTCATCGATCTTGCCGGGGTTCCCCTGCGCTCGGCTGACCGCATCGAAGGCCCCCTGGTCGTGGGAGGTGGATGCGGAGCCTCGAACCCGGAGCCGCTGGCGGAGTTCTTCGACCTGTTCGTCCTCGGCGATGGAGAGGAGGCCGTGGGCGAACTGGTCGATCTCGTCGGGCGCGGCAGGTCGAAGGGGTGGGGAAGGTCCCAGATGCTGGACGCCGCCGCGCGCCTGAAGGGCGTATATCGCCCGTCGGACTATTCCCCGGGATACGCCGCGGACGGGACGATCTCGAGGGTCATGCCCGCCGGCGGCGCCGCGCGCAAGGTACGGAAGAACGTCGTCGATCTGGACCGGTGGCCTTACCCGAAACGTCCCGTTGTGCCCTTCTGCGAAGCGGTGCACGACAGGTTGAGCGTCGAGCTGTTCCGGGGTTGCACCCGCGGGTGCAGGTTCTGCCAGGCCGGCATGACGCACCGTCCCGTCCGCGAGAGGGCGGCGGGCGAGGTCCTCAGGATGGTCGACGAGCTGGCCGGGGCAACCGGCTACGAGGAGGTGTCGCTGTGCTCGCTTTCATCGAGCGACTACAGCCGTATCCGTGAGGTCGCCTCACGCATGGGCGATCTCTGCGAGCACAGGCGCATGGTTATGTCACTGCCGTCCCTGCG
The DNA here is from genome assembly GCA_964485255.1 of uncultured Acidimicrobiales bacterium. Lineage (GTDB taxonomy): Bacteria > Actinomycetota > Geothermincolia > Fen-727 > Anoxymicrobiaceae > CAZEJS01. The sequence continues at coordinate 1,148 of CAZAIS010000375.1, forward strand.
CATGGACGCGGAGTCGGCCGAGCTCGCCGCGAGGGTTGACAAGGGTGGCCGTGGCGGCCTTACTTTCGCCCCCGAGGCGGGAAGCGAGAGGTTGCGCAGGGTCATCAACAAGGACATCAGTGAGCGCGACATGGCGGACGCGGTCGCATGCTCCATAAGGGCGGGGCGGCGGCGCATCAAGCTCTATTTCATGATCGGCCTGCCGACGGAGACGGATGAAGACGTCGAGGAGATCTCGAGGCTGGTATTCAGGTTGCGGGACGTCGCGAAAGCGGAGGGTCTCGCGCCTCCGTCCTTCAACGTGAGCGTCTCGACGTTCGTGCCGAAGCCGCACACCCCGTTCCAGTGGTGCGCTCAGGATTCCCTGGACACCATCAGGCGAAAGCAGGGCATTCTCAAGTCCTCGCTGCGCGCGAAGAGCGTAAACCTCTCCTGGCACGACGGCGAGATGAGCACGGTCGAGGGGATGCTCGCGAGGGGGGACCGGCGTCTCGCGGGTGTCATCAGGCGCGCCTGGGCTTCGGGGGCCAGGTTCGATTCCTGGTCGGAGCACTTCGATTTCGAGCGATGGGGAAGGGCGGCGGTCGAGGAGGGAGTCGAGGCCGCCTTCTACGTCTCGCGCGAGAGGGGCGAGGGGGAGGTTTTCCCGTGGGACCACCTGGACTTCGGCCTGGACGGCGGGTTTCTACGCCGTGAGTACGAGAAAGCGATGAGGGCCGAGGTGACGGGTGATTGCCGGGGCGGCGACTGCACCGGTTGCGGAGTGTGCGAGGGCCTGGAGGTCGAGCCGATACTCAGGGGAGGCATGGGATAATGGGCGGCGTCAGCACGCCGGCGCTCCGGCTGCGGGTCAGGTTCTCCAAGGAAGGCCGTTGCCGGTTCCTTTCACACACGGAGTACTCCCGAACGTTGATGATATCGGCCAGAAGGGCGGGCCTGCCGCTCGAGTACGCGGGCCGCAAGCTATCCCGGATGAAAGTCTCGATGTCGCCACCGCTTCCCATAGGCATAACCAGCGAGAGCGAGTTCATGGACTTCAGCCTGAAGTCGTACGTGCCCGCCGCCGAGGCGCAGAGACTCCTCGGCGAAGCGTTGCCGGACGGCATCCGCGCCGTTGAAACGAGATTGATGGGTAACGACGCCCGACCGGTGGGCAAGGTCATAGACACGGCCGTGTTCACCGCACAGCTCCCCTCGGGCGCGGCGACCGAAGGTGTTCTTCCTGGCGCGGTCAAAGAATTCCTACAAAAGGATTCCATCCCTTACGAGCGGGTTCAGCCGCGAAGGACGAGAGTCGTGGACGTGCGCTCGGGGGTTCACAGGCTCGAGGTCGCCGAAACCGTAGTCGGGGAAGAGTCGGGCCCTCGGCTCCACATGGCGCTTGACGACGGAATCGCGGGCACGACCAAGCCATGGGAGGTCGTAGAGGTGCTGGCGGGGATGGCGGGCATTCCGCGCCGGACCTGGGAGCAGGCTTCAATCCACAGGACGGGGCTTTTCGCCAGGAGGGGAGACAGGCTTGTTTCTCCCATGGACCTCGGCCGCAGGGCCGCGCCCACGGGAGGAGTGGCAAGGGGAGGAGATTTTTGAAGAAAGTGAAGAAAGAGCTCTTGGTCACGTGCCAGAAGGGCAGGTGCAGGCTCGCTCTGCTGGAGGACGACATCGTCGCCGAGGTATACCTCGAGCGCAGCAAGAAGCGGTCGGTGGTGGGCAACATCTACATGGGGCGCATCACGACCGTGCTCCCCGGCATGAGCGCCGCCTTCGTTGACATCGGGGTGGGGAAGAACGCCCTTTTATACCTGCAGGACCTGGTTCTCATGGAAGACGGTTCCCACGTGAAGCCGCGCAGGATAGGCAAGGCGCTCAAGAGCAACGACCCGATAGTCGTCCAGGTTACCAAGGACCCCATGGGCAACAAGGGGGCGCGGCTCACCACCTACCTGAGCCTGCCGGGCCGGCTGATGGTCTACATGCCCCAGTCCAAGCGGTCGGGGGTTAGCCGCAGGCTGCCGGACCGTGAGAGGGA
>CAZAIS010000376.1:0-3174 GCA_964485255.1 uncultured Acidimicrobiales bacterium
CTACTTCGGCGCGGGCGGCGCCGACCAGATAGACGCGGTCTCGTATTTCATCGACGAGGAGCTGGGAATCAAGAAGGGCAGGATCGGGTACGAGACCGGCATGGCCACCTACACCGCCGAGGGCTGGATGACGCACTACGAGTACGAGAAGTTCTCGGAGGCCCTTTCGAACCTTACCTTCGTGAACTCCCACGACATCGTGGACTATGCCTCGCTCATCAAGGACGAGGGCACGATCTACCGATTCCGCGAGGCGGGACGCATTGTCGACGAAGGCCAGAAAGCCGCCCGGGCCGCGATAGAGAACGGCGGCTGGGAGGGCATGACCGAGACCGAGCTGGCTGGGATCGCCGCCCTGGCGATGCGTCGCGAGGGAAGCGTTTCCGAGTGGAACTTCGCGGGCCTCAACGAGATATCGAGCGGCTGGCGCACGGGGCTGGGCGCGTGTACGCCTCCGACCACGAAGGAGTTCGCCGCGGGAGAGCCCCTCATGTTCGATCTGCACGCGATGTTCAAGCTCGCGCTCGGCGACCACTCCCACAACTACCTGCTGGCCCCGGCCACCGAGAGACAGCGGTGGCACGCCGACAACTTCGTTGCCTGCGTCCAGTTCGTAGCCGACAGCTACAAAGCCGGAGCGACACCGGGCGGGCTGATCACCGCCCTGGGCGAGTTCGCGGAGGACCGCGGCTGCTCGGACTTCCTTCTGCCCGGCGTGGAGCACGGGATCGGGCTGTTCGGCGACGAGTGGCGCGTCGGCGCTTCCATGGACGTGCCCATCCCCTACTGGACGGACCCCGAACACGTCTACCAGGAAAACGAGATGGTAATCCTGGCCATGCAGTACGCCGCCCAGGAGGAAGACATAGGCTTCCGCTACGAAAACCCCATAGTCATAAACAAAAACGACTGCGAGCTAACATCCAAATACCCGCTCGCCATCGAAGAAATTTAGGGTCAAACCCGGTTTTGGCGCGTTTTTGTTGCGAAAGGTGCCTGGCACCTTTTGGATGGCACCGCTTGTGTGTTGTCGTTGTCTGGTTTCAGGCGAAGCGGTGGCCTGTTTAGGTTCAAACCCGGTTTTGGCGCGTTTTTGTTGCGAAAGGTGCCTGGCACCTTTTGGATGGCACCGCTTGTGTGTTGTCGTTGTCTGGTTTCAGGCGAAGCGGTGGCCGAGACGGATCGATAGCTTGAGGATGAGGTCGGTCGATCGGCGGCTCGCCCGGTTCATCACGTCCAGGATGAGGGTCTCGACGCCGGGCCGCACCAGGCCGCGGTTCTTTTCCACCGCGCGTACGATGGCATCGGCGACCTTCCCGGGGTCGTACTGCCCGCGGGCGAAGAAGCTCTCTATGCCCTTCATGACCTCAGGCGGCGTCCTGCGGGGCGTCCCCGAGCACATACGGGTCGACTTCAGGATGTCCGTGGTCATGAAACCCGGGCAGACGGCCGTGAACCCCACCCCGTGCCGGGCCGCCTCGGCCCTCCAGACACGCGTCATGGACAGGACGGCGCTCTTGGTCCCGCAGTAGGCCGCGAGCATCGGAAGCGGTGTCAGCCCCGCGGCCGAGGAGATGTTAACGATATGCCCGCCGCCCTGCTCGACCATACGCGGGTAGAAAAAATGCGAGCCGTGAATCACTCCCCACATGTTTATCCCCGTGATCCACTGCCAGTCCTCCAGGGTCATGTCCTCCAGCATGCCAGCGCAGGCCACCCCCGCGTTGTTCACCAGCACGTCGACGCGCCCCATCTCCTTGAGCACGCGGTCGCGGAACTCCTCCACCTGCCAGGCACGCGAAACGTCAGTTATATCGGTCATGACCGGGACACCCAGCGCCTCGAGCGCTCCCTTGATCTCGCGCAGCCCTTCGCCGTCTATATCACAGATGGCCAGCTTCGCCCCCCGCGCGGCAAACGCCCTGACGGTCGCTTCGCCAAGCCCGTGCGCCCCGCCGGTGACTACGACCACTTTTCCACTGAAGTCATTCATACGGCTTCCTTCGCGCTTCAACTCGCGGTACGCGGACCCTCCCGCGCGGCACGCTAACGCGCGCCACCACCGCCTCGCCCCCCTGCGCTCTCTCCCGCCGCCTTCTTGCCGGCGGCCTTCTTCTCGGGCCTGGCCGCCTTCTTTCCGGCGGCTTTCTTCGCGGAAGCCCTCTTCGCGGGCTTTGCCGCCTTCTTCCGGGCACCCTGCCTCGCCGCGCCCTTCTTGTCCCTTTCGATCAACGCGGAAAGCTCGTCCAGAGAGATCCCGTACCCCTGCTCGAGGAACATCGAGATGGACGCCAGCGACAGGTGCTCCGGCCCGTACAGGATGGCCTGCAGGCTCGGCTGGTAAATATATATGAGCGGTGTAGCAGAGAGCAGCATGCCGGCGAGCTCCCGTCCCACCGGATGCGTCCTCCCCACCACCAGCTCCGCGTTTCCCGGCCCGCGTGCCATGCCGAAGCGCAGCGCGTTCACCTTGAACTCCGCCTCCTGCGGCTGCTTGAACTGGTACAGGCCGCAGAAGTACTGCACGACCGCGCTTCCCGGGGCGGCGATCTTACGCCCGCGCACGCGGCAGACCAGGTCATCGCCCTCCGCGACCGTACAGGTCACCCACTCCTCGTCCTCCTCGAAGCCTATGTCCGCCATGAACTTGGGGTAGTTGTAGAGGTCCACTCCCCCTCGCAGCGCGAGCTGCGCGTTCACCGGCATGCGGTGTATGTACGTGTAGAAACTGTTCCCGAGTAGCTGGCGCAGCATGTTGTAGCCGGGGATCTTCAGAAACAGCGGGCTGTTGAGCATCACGCCCAGGGCCAACTCATTGTAGGAGTCGATGTCCGTGTCCAGGTACTCGAAGGCGGTCAGGTGCACGGCCCCTACGCCAGGCACTATCTGCGCCGGCACGAACCGCCTGTCGGGCATCATGCGCCGCAGAGCGAAAAGGTTCGCCGGCATCACCAGCGTGAAAGAGCGCGCGTCCCTGTAGAACACCGGCAAGGGGACCTTCCTGCCGGCCATTCCGGCCACCACCTGGTCCACCCCTGAGAAGAAGTCGTCGTTCACGAGAGCCACCTCCCGGTCAGGCCTGCCGGCTTTCCACCCTCACTTCGTCAATCCAGCTTCGGCCGCAGGTCCAGCACACGGTATGCCTTGAGCGCCACGGTCGGGTCGTATATCTCC
>CAZAIS010000377.1:0-3168 GCA_964485255.1 uncultured Acidimicrobiales bacterium
GCCGCGTCGCTGCAGCAGGAGATCGCGGCCGCGAATTATCCGTTGATCCGCCAGTTCGAGGTTCCGCGCCGCCGGGCCGACGAGCCGCAATCCACGTTTACCAGTGGCCAGTGGGACATCTGCTCGCCGGCCACGGCCGGGGAGTTCAGCGGGGTGGCGTATTTCTTCGCCCGCCAGTTGCACCAGCAGCTCGGTGTGCCGATCGGCCTCATCAACGCGGCCTGGGGCGGTACGCCGGTCGAAGCCTGGATCCCCAGGGAGGAACTCGAACGAGATCCCGATTACCAGCCGATCTACGAGCGCTGGCAGAAGCGGATCGACGAGTACTTGGCCAAGCCCGAGTCGGAACGCCGAAGGCCGCATTCAACCAGACCGGTCAACCATCCCGATGACCCCCGACGTGGTCTGATTGATGGTGGGGTGCTTCGGTTTCAGGAGCTGGTCGATAAGCTGGAGTATCCCGATGAACACCCCGTTCCCGATGAAGAGAATCGCGCAGAGGAGCCTGAAGTTGTACAGCCCGAAGATCTTGCGCATGTCTTTCCACTTGATCGCCGCGTCCTCGGATTGCAGCTCCGCCTCCGTGCGCACGGGCGGCTTCGGCGGTTTCGCCTTTGCCAGCACCGCGAACAGGACGGCCCCGGCGGCCGCCGCCAGACTGTACACAAGCACCAGCCAGCGGAGCCCCGACAGGTTGTCGCCGAACGCCTTGAGGAGCGCGGGAGTCAGGCCCAATGCGACGATCATCCCCAGGAAGAGGGAAAGCGTTGCTACACCGGTGGCGAGCGCCGACTCGTCGGTCGGGAACCAGGCGGCGACCATCTTGGTGATGCTGTTGAGGACGAACGGCTGGCCGACCGCGATGCCTATCATGCCTATTAGAACCAGCGCGTAGTTGCCGCTGAAAAGCCTCAAGAAGGAGAAAGCCGCCGTCAGGACCGCCCCCAGCAGCACCGCGAAGCGGAACCCCTTGCGGTCGATGATGAAGCCGGCGGGTATGGATACCGGAATGTACAGCAGGGGGAACATCGTCGCCAGGAGTGTCACGCTCGACTCGCTTACCCCCATGATCTTCGCGACGCCCGTCAGTTCCGAGGTCGAGGTTGTTATCGCCGCGTAGTTCAGCCACATGAGCTGAGTGAGCGCTCCGACCAGCATAAAGGCCCCGAGAACGACCCAGCGGTAGCGATAGAGACCGAAAGCTTCATCCTGTTCCATGGCGCCTCCCCGCTGAGCGATGACCACTGCCGAAAACCCGCTTGCCGCGCCTCCCGGGCACTCTCCTGCCGCGTTCGCCGCGTCCGGAGCTCCGTTTAATAATACAGGAATGGACGCGCGTTGGTCGTAATGAGTATATACTCGAGATTCTCCTTGGGTTATTGTACTGGGGTCGCACACCGCTAAGAAGGAGGAATGGCAGATGGATTACGAGGTCGTAACCGTTTCGAGCAACTTCCCCTGGGCGTTTTTTATCATCATGATGTTCTTCGCGCTGGCCTCCTACATCTGGATCTCGTACTGCATGATGAAGATGGCCGACAGGCTGGGTGTGCCCAACGGGTGGTTCGCCTTCATCCCGTTTCTGCAGTACTGGCTCTACTGCCAGATGGCGGAAAAGGAGAACGCCTGGTTCATCATCATGCTGATATTCAGTTTCTGTTTCCCGATAGTCCCGTTCGTGATGATGATACTCATCATGATGGACGTCGCCGAGAGGCTCGGGTTCGAGAACTGGTGGGGCATACTGGTAATCATCCCGATTTTCAACTATTACGTGGTCTACAAGCTGGCGTTCACCGAGCCGTAAGCCCGCGCGGCCGCCAGCCGCATTCAGATATACGAGGCCGGGGTGCCGGGGGCCCCGGCCTTTCCTTTCCCGCTCCCTCGGATTCACATATAATCTAGGACGGCGCTGGCGGAGCATAAGGCAACCAGGAAGGGGTAACAAATGGTCTGGGTGATTGTCATTGTCGTTCTCTTTCTCCTCGTCATCGTTATAATCCCGTCTCTCAGGCTCATAGGGCCGACGCAGGTTGGGCTTGTCATGAAGCGTTTCGGGTTCAAGAAGCTCTCCGAGGACGACCCGGTCGCGTTCAAGGGCGAGCCGGGCTACCAGTCGAAGATGCTGATGCCCGGCTTCAGGTGGAAGCTTTGGATAACCCACAAGGTGACGAAGTTCCCCTGGGTGCAGGTTCCGGCGGGCGAGATAGGGGTCGTCATCGCCCAGGTCGGACAGCCGCTGCCGATCGGCGCGAAGTCGGCTGTATTCAAGCCGGAGTTCGGCAACTTCTCGGACATAGAGGTCTTTGTCGCGAACGGAGGGCAGAAGGGTGTGCAGCGCCCGGTGCTCCCGCCCGGCACGATGGCTCCGATCCATCCGGTCGGTTTCCTGGTGATAACCAGGGCCAAGGTCTACGGGACTCCCGTGTCGACGGAGCTGGTCCGCATCGCCAGCCAGCGGGGCGTCCTTATGCCCGAGTCCTTCGGCCTGGCCCCATGGCAACTCGAGCTGGTGCGGATCTCACCGCAGCCCGGCCCGGAGGGCGAAGAGATCATGGATGCCGTGGGAATAGTGACCACGTACGAGGGCGAGCCGCTCCCCTCCGGTGACATCGCGAGCAGGCTGGGGGGGTTCGAGGACGTCAGGAATATGGAGGCGGCCGGCGCGAACGACCTCGAGCTGATCGAAGGTCTGCTCGGGAGCAAGAACAAGCTACACAACAACTACCAGGACTACCAGGCGTTTCTCGACAACGGCGGCAGGATCGGCCTTCAGCACGACCCGTTGCTCTACGGCGCGTACGCGCTCAACCCGTTCCTGGTGAGCGTAGAGCTGGTCCCCATGCTCGTTGTCCTGCAGGGCGAGGTCGCCGTGATCAAGGCTTACGTGGGCCTGGCGACCGAGGATACCTCGGGCGAGCAGTTCAAGTTCGGCTCGCTGGTGAAGCCGGGGCACCGCGGGATCTGGGAGGAGCCCCTGCGAACCGGCAAGTACGCAATCAACCCGCGTGTTTACCAGCCCGAGATAGTACCCACCTCGATACTCACCCTGAACTGGGCGGAGGCCTCTTCGCAGGCCCACAACCTCGACAGGCAGCTCCAGCAGATCGTCGCCAAGAGCCGGGAGGGTTTTGTCTTCGCGATCGACCTGCAGGTGCAGATACACGT
>CAZAIS010000378.1:0-3159 GCA_964485255.1 uncultured Acidimicrobiales bacterium
CAGTACTCCCGCACCTTGCTCCCCGGTTCGATCTTGACGTGGTTGCCGATGATGACGGGTCCGGACAGCGAGACGGACTCGTCGATCTCGGCGCCGTCGCCGAGCCAGACGTTGTTCTCCAGCCGGTGGCCGGGGACGTCCACGTTGACCAGTCCGTCGAGTATGTCACGGTGTACGGCCAGATACTGCTCCAGGTTGCCTACGTCCGTCCAGTAGCCGTCAGCGATGTATCCGTACAGGGGGAAGCCGTTCTCGAGCATTTCGGGGAAAAGTTCCTTGGAAAAATCGTAGGGACGGTCACCCGGAATGAGATTCAAGACCTCGGGCTCTATGATGTATATTCCTGTGTTTATGGTGTCCGAAAAGACTTCGCCCCAGCCCGGTTTCTCCAGGAAGCGTTCGATCCTTCCATCGGGGTCGGTGATAACCAGCCCGAACTCCAGTGGATTCGGGGCTTTCTTCAAGACGATCGTGACCATTGCACCGCGCTCCCTGTGGAAGGCTACTGCCTCCGAGAGATCGATGTCGGTCAGAGCGTCCCCGCTCACCACCATGAAGGTCCTGTCGAGCAGGCCGCGCGCGTTGCGTACGCTGCCAGCGGTTCCAAGCGGGCTCTCCTCGGTGACGTAACTCATCCTGACGCCGAACGCGGACCCGTCCCCGAAGTAGTTGGAAATCAGGGTTGGAAGGAATTGAAGCGTTACTACGATATCGCCGCAGCCGTGCTTCCTCAACAGCTCGATGATGTGCTCCATCAACGGCTTGTTGGCGACACTCACCATCGGCTTGGGCTGGTTGCTGGTCAGCGGCCTGAGCCGGGTCCCCTGGCCTCCCGCCATCACCACGGTCTGGACGTCACAAACCCTCTCGTCGGACATCGCTACCTTCTCCGTATCATGCGGCCGCGCCGTCGGAATCCGCCGCCGCCTTCTCTTCCCTGACGGCGGCGAGAGCCCTCTGAACGTAAATGACACCTGAATACAGGGACCACAGCATCCCGATCACAAACAGCCACAGGCCCCAGAACTGAACGGTCCCGGGGGTGGTGAACGCGAAACCGGAGAAGCCGGTCCTGCTTCCCATGAAGCCGTACTGGCCTGCCCCGAACATTATCGGCGTCGAGATAATCAGTAGCCCGAGAGCAACGAACAGTGTGGCGGTGGCGACCTTTCCCGACCAGTGGACCGCGACCTTCGAGGGATCTATCTTGCCGATCAGCGGATAACCCGCCGCCATGAGCACGTCACGCCCCAGCACGATGACGAGGAACGCGAGCGGTAGGATTCGCAGCGAGTATAGCGTGATAATCGTCGCCCCGATGAACAGGCGGTCTGCCATCGGGTCGAGCGTTATACCTATCTTCGAGACCGTGCCGGTTCTGCGGGCTATCTGCCCGTCGGCGAAATCGGTGAACGCCCCGAAAAGGAACACCAGCAGGGCTATCCACCTGTAACCCGGGTGCGAGTTGGACATGACCATGAACACTATAAAGACGGGGGTCACCGCCACCCGCAGCATGGTGACGATGTTTGCCAGGTTGGACATTCGGCATCCTTTCCGTTTTCGCAGGGACCGCGCCTGCAGGGTTCGTAGCGCCTGCCTCTTTCTAATACGAAGCCGTTACGCTTAACGGACTCGTTCGGCCTCAACGCTTCACGGATGCTAACAGGCATATCCCCCGCGCCGGGCGACTGTGATTATACCAGAACGCGCTCCGGCTTCATCAGCCTGCCGAGCCCGTGCCGGAGGCCGTCAGATCCACGCGTCCCGCCTCGCCGCCGGAAACGGTTTTATGATTCAATTGCCTGGATACAATAAAAGGGAGTGTGAGACTCATGGACCTGGTGACAGGAGGAGCAGGCTTCTTCGGGGCCCGACTTACCGCACGCCTGCTGGAGCAGGGCAGGGACGTGCGGGTGTTCGACATCGAGAGGTCCAGCTTCCTTCCTGAAGGCGCACAATTCGTTCAGGCCGACATGCGTGACCGTGACGCGGTCCGTGCGGCCGTTCGCGGGTGCGAGGTAGTGTACCACCTCGCATTCGTGCAGGCTTTCTCCAAGCGCCCCGAGTCGGAGAAATGGCAGGTGAACTTCGGGGGTACCGAAAACTTCCTGGAAGCATCGGTGCGGGAGGGCGTCGGGCGTTTCGTGCACACCTCCACAATCGAGCTCTACTCCCCCTTTCCGCCTTTTCCCTGCACGGAAGATGCGCCGACCGACAGACCGTTCGGGTGGTACGGCAGGCACAAGAAGGCCTGCGAGGAGCTATGCTGGCGCTATCACTGGCAGCACGGCCTGCCCCTTACGATCGCGAGGATTCCGACAATCTGCGGCCGGGGCTACTACGTGAGGGTGGACCTGCTGAGGGCTTTCGACTGGGTCCTCGCGAACGGCCCCGTTCTATGGATAGGCGGTCGACAGTTCAAGGGCGATTTCGTGTGGGTCGAAGATTGCGTCGACGCATACCTTCTCCTTGGCAGCAGGCCGGAAGCTCCCGGCGAAGTCTTCAATGTCAGTTGCTCGAGGCCTTCCACCTCACTCGAGATCATAAAGGCCATCATGGACACGGCAGGAAACACCAGGAAGATCCACCTCGTGCCCCCATGGCTCGCCTGGCCTCCAATAAAGCTTGCCGCCAGGACCCCAATTCTTGACATGCCCTCCGAGCAGTTGACGTACCTGATGGGCGACTATTCATTTTCAATAGAGAAGGCGGCGCGGCTTCTCGGCTATGAGCCCCGCATGACCGCCGCCGAGGCCATGGTCGAAATGGTCAAGGGTTACATAGATGACCGCGACACGGTACTCAAGAAAGCCAGGTCTTACTGAAACCGCCTCCGGCTCGCTGTTACCCCCCTGTTGTTGAAGACAATGCGGGGGAATCCTTCCCCCGGCCCCCCTTCCTCGCCGTTTCAAATCCGGGTGATAGAAAAGCCGGCCCTTGAATGAGCCGGCGTTATCTACATGGTAGCGGGGGCCGGATTTGAACCGGCGACGTCGCTGCTCTCCTCGCTTCGCTTGCGTCGCTGCGCTCCCCAACGGGGGGATTCCATCCCCCCGATGGCGCTCGCCCTAGGCTCGCTGTTACCCCCCTGATAGTGAAGTCAATGCGGGGGAATCCTTCCCCCGGCCCCCCTTCCTCGCCGTTTCAAATCCGGGT
>CAZAIS010000379.1:0-3137 GCA_964485255.1 uncultured Acidimicrobiales bacterium
TGAACCTCACGCCGCCGCAGGCGGTGGACCTGGTGGGGGAGATATGGAAGGAAGTTGGTGGTTACGAGCCGGTAGACGCCGTCGTGTGCCCTCCGTTCATTGACATCCCCGCGGTTTCCAAGGCGATCAGCGACGGAGGGATGACCATCGGCCTTGGAGCACAGAACATGCACTGGGAGGATTCCGGGGCTTACACGGGCGAGATTTCCCCGGGCATGCTGCTGACCTGGGAGTTACCTACGTGATAATCGGGCACTCCGAGAGGCGTCAACTATTCGGGGAGACCGACCAGGGCGTGAATCGCAAGGTCGCGCGTGCCATCGAATGCGGACTGGTACCGATCATGTGCTGTGGAGAGACGCTGCAGCAGCGCGAGGCGGGCCAGACCGAGAACGTGGTAACAAACCAGGTGAAGCGGGGTTTCTTCGAGATCGACGGACAGCGGGCGCTCGAGGTAATCGTGGCTTATGAGCCGATCTGGGCGATAGGCACCGGCAAGGCCGCCACCTCCGAGGACGCCGACGACGTGTGCGGAATCATCAGACGCACGATCGAGGAGTTGTTCGACGGGCGGACGGCGGAGTCGAAGCGCATCCTGTACGGAGGCAGCGTCAACCCTTCGAACATCGACGAGTTGATGTCCATGCCGAATATAGACGGGGCCCTGGTGGGCGGGGCGAGCCTCAAGTCCGCCGATTTCGCCAGGCTGATCAAGTTCACCCCCTCCAGCTAGCGGAAGACAAGCTGAGACAGATTTGCCGCGTAAGAAAGGTCCGGTGAGGGCCGGACCTCTCGTCACCGGAGGATGCTTTCGATGATAGACATGGGGTTTGTCTCCGGGCTCGCAACCGAGGCGAGCACAAAAATGGTGCTCGTGGTCATGGACGGCCTCGGCGGACTTCCGCTTGGCGAAGCAGGACTCACCGAGCTGGAATCAGCCAGGACGCCCAACCTCGACAACTTGGCCTCCGATTCCGCCTGCGGGATGCTGCTGCCCGTCGGGCGGGGGATAACCCCGGGTAGCGGACCGGCCCACCTGTCTCTCTTCGGCTATGACCCTGTAGTGTGCAACATCGGCCGGGGAGCGCTTGCCGCCACCGGAGTCGGAATCGAGCTCGCCCCCGACGAGGTGGCCGCCAGGGTGAATTTCTGTACTGTCGAGGACGGAATAGTCGTGGACCGCCGCGCCGGGCGGATATCCACCGAGCTTAACGCCGTGCTGTGCGCGAAGTTGAACCGGATAAACCTCGAAGGCGGGGTCGGGGCGCGCATCACGCCTGAGAAGGATTACCGGGCGGCACTCGTGTTCAGCGGGCCGGACCTCTCCGACGAGCTCGAGGACACTGATCCCCAGAAGACCGGGATGGCACCCATCCCGTGCGATCCGGTAAAAGGCGCATCGCTCGACGCCGCGCGCACCGCGGGAATGGTGAACGAATACGTACGCAAGGCGGCAGAGGTCCTTTCAGGTGAGAGACCCGCGAACATGATCCTGATGAGAGGTTTCTCCAAGATGCCCCACCTCCCACCGATGACGGGTTTGTACAGGATCAAGGCAGCGGGCATCGCGAGCTACCCGATGTACCGTGCCGTGGCCAGGCTCGTCGGCATGGACCTCGTCGACGCGGGCGACTCGTTCGACGAGAAGGTTGACGCACTCGAGCGTGCCTGGTACGACTACGATTATTTCTACGTGCACCACAAGCCCGGCGACAGCGCGGGAGAGGACGGAGATTTCGACCGCAAGGTGGAGACTATCGAGGAAGTCGACAGGAGCATTCCGCGCCTGCGAGCACTGGGCCCGGATGTCTTAGCGGTAACCGGCGACCATTCCACGCCGTCCTTGATGAAATCGCACAGTTGGCACCCGCTACCGCTCATTCTCGAATCCAAGCTGGAGCGAAGGGACACGGTCTCGAGCTTCGGAGAGACGGCGTGCGCTTCGGGGGCACTGGGGACGTTCGAGTCGCGCGAGCTGATGGCGGTGATGCTGGCGAACGCCCTCCGCCTGGAGAAGTACGGAGCGTAGCACAGGGGCCGTGCGCCCGGTGATCGACGTTGCATATGCGCCCGCGTAAACATACAATTGTGTGATTATGGCAGTTGCAAAAGTGATAGTGCTGGTAATCCATCTGACGGCATGCGCGGGGTTGATAGTCTCGGTGCTGCTTCACTCCGGCAAGGGAGGGGGGCTGGCGAGCGTGCTGGGAGGCCAGAGTTCCAGCCCGTTCTCAGGGTCATACGTGGTCGAGAAAAACCTCGACCGCATAACGGTCGTGGTCTCGTCGGTATTCGCCGTAACCACGCTCCTTCTAGTCTGGATGCTGGCGCCGTAGAGGGCCCGTGGGGGCTTCGGGTCAAGTTGCGCCCGTTCCGCGCGTATGGTATTCTTTTCCCGAATTTCGAGAGCGCTCGTGACGAGTGGGCCAGGTAGCCCACTTTTTATTTACCGTGGCGCTTCTAGGAGGAGACCGTGAAACGCGGCGACCTTTACGCTCGAGTGGTGGAGGCGACCCGCGACCTCATGCGAGGCCTTTCGCTGGAGGTGGTGGACGTCACACTCGCTCAAGACGGGGGCCGCGCTTTTTTACGGATTTCCATAGACAGGGATGGTGGGGTAACACTCGATGACTGCGCCGGAGCCAGCGATCTGATAGGACAGGTGCTGGAGCGTGAGGGGGTAATGGACGGCCCGTACGTCCTGGAGGTCATGAGCCCGGGCCTGGACAGGCCGCTCCGCCGTCGGGATGACTACGCTCGTAGCGTAGGCAAGAGGGTGAAGGTGAAGCTGCGGCAGACCCTGGAGGGACAGAGGGTCTTCGCCGGTATCCTTCGGGGTGCCGGTGAGGATTCGATAAGATTGGACCTCGGGACGGAGCAGGTGGACTTCACATACGAGAGCATAGCATCGGCCAGGCTGGACCCGGAGCTGCCTTGGTAGGCGGCGTGTAGGATGTGTTGAAAAGTGGATTTCAAGCTGATTGACGCGCTGAAGCAGATAGAGATGGAGAAGGGCCTCGCTGTCGACACTGTCCTGGAAGCCTTGAAGGACGCCCTGCTGACGGCCTACAAGAAAAATTTCAGCGAGCTGGAGGACGAGGAGATCGACGCGCGTATAGACATAGACGAGTCCACCG
>CAZAIS010000380.1:0-3127 GCA_964485255.1 uncultured Acidimicrobiales bacterium
CGGCTGCGGGAGCAGCAGCTCTAGCAGCAGCACGGAGACTGTCGAGACGGAGGACGTCGAAGTAATAGACCTCAACGAAAACGTCTCGAAGGGAATCATCGGGACATTCAACGACAACTCCGGTGCGGCGGCCTCGATAACCTTCGCGTCCGGCGGCAAGTTCAACGGCAACGCCTGGGGTTCCGAGAAATCAGGCACCTACAAGCTTCAGAAGTCCGCTGACGACTACAACCAGGTTGTTCTCACGTTCGACGACGGCAGCCCGAGCGAGACGTGGTCGATCGGCATATCGATGGGAAAGGTCGCCGCGGTAACGAGCCCTGAGGGCAACCAGTACGACAAGGCCACGAAGTAGGGGCGGACCGATCCCACGAAGCTAAACGCGCGGTTCCGCGGCCGCGGGCTCGGAGCGGGAGAGATAAGCTTCCATGTCCCGTGCAGCCTGCTTGACCTCGGCGAGGTCCTCGGACTTGAAGCGCTTGACCATGGTCGCCATCTCTTCGAGTTTCTCGAGCAATGCGGCCGCCTCGTTCCTGAACCTGATGGCGGTTTCAACCGAGCCCTGGTCGCCGTCCATCATCAGGTGGAGGATGCCTATGCCCAGCTCGAAATCCATGGTCTGGATGAAGCCCTGGGCGCTGAAATCGAAGAGGTTCTTGAGGCCGCCCTTGAAGCCCTTGCCGAGGAACTTGTCGATGCTCTCCCTTGTCGAGTCCAGGCTTTTCTGGACCAGGTCGCCTACTTCCTTGAGCGGTTTGAAGATCTTCATCAACACTCCTCACCACGGGTCGCGAGACCGCGCGTCAACACCCATTGCAGATATCAACTCATAGGATACACCGAGCAGCGCCGGAAGCGGAGCCGGGCCGTCGCTCCGGTCCCGGGCGCGATGACCCTGTGGTAGAATCGCGATGCCGCCCATCACGGAGGTCTGATGGGCCGCACGGGTTCACACGCATACCGCGGCGTGGAGACGGTGCGGAGAACGAACAACCCCATGGTGGCAAGTGAACGAATCCGCTCATGACGTCAGAGGAACGGACGGTCCCGCCGGGGCCAAGGCGCGGATAGCCGATACGCTGGGGCGGGTCTTCAACCCGCTGTACGTGGCCGTGCCCGCAATACTGGTGGCGAGCCTCGAGGTGTCGGACACGGTCGGCCAGGCGTTCATCTGGTGGGGAATCTGCATAATGCTGAGCACCATCCTGCCGTTGATCGACCTGGTCGTACGGCTGAAGCTGGGGAAGGTCAGCGATTTCCACGTAACCAGGAAAGAAGAGCGCACGGTGCCGATGCTCTTCAACCTCGGGTACCTGGCCGCCGGGGCGGCGCTGCTACTGATCCTGGGCGCTCCGAGGGAGATCGTTGCCATCGAGGTATCGAGCCTGTTCATGATAGCCGTCGCTTTCGTGGTCACGTTCTGGTGGAAGATAAGCCTGCACGCGCTCGGGCTCGTGGAGATATACGTCCTGCTACTGCTCGTTTTTCGCACGTGGACGTTCTTCCTGTGGACACTCTTCTTTCCCGTCCTCATCGTGGCAGTCTGCTGGGCTCGGGTTTACATGCGGAAGCACACCCTCGGACAGGTCCTCGTGGGATCGGCCGCCGGGGTGGCTATACCGGTCCTCACGTTCCTGGCGTTCGGGCTTCTGACGTAGATCGCCTTAACGCGCACGTACCGGCGTCCGCCTCCTTTCCGGTGGTTTGGCGTCCATGGCGCCGCCCGGGCTCCTCTTGCCGGAGGTTTCGAGAGGAATGCATTGAAACTATCGTATAGTGCCCCAGGGTTTTCTTACGGTTTGATAGCCGGGGTGCCGTTGTGCCGGAGCTTCAATGAATGCCGTCGCCGCCGGGCCGAATGTCCTTCGCCCTGCCGGTGCCGACGGCGGTTGTCAGTCGAAAGGAGATACGAATGAGGAAAGCGATTATTTTTGCATGCCTGGCGGCACTCGTTGTCGGCTGTGTTGCCGTCGCCGGTTGCGGTTCGAGCGGGGACGAGAGCCTGCAGGGCGTTTACAAGTTGAACGCCGGTGAAGACTTCGTAGCGACCGTAACCATCAAGGCCGGCAACAAGGCGACCTATTCCATAACTGAAGGCGAGGGGCTGCCCGTAACATACAAGGTGAAAGGGGATACCCTGGTGCTCGTCGGGATGGACGGCAAAGAGATCGCGAGCGCCACCTTCAAGATTACCGACGAGGGGCTCACCGATCCAACCGGCAACGTCTATAAGAAGCAGTAACCGGCATATCTCTTGTCATGCGCCCTGTTCGCCTGATAGGTCCGCGAGATGACAGGTGATGCCCCCAACGGGATTCGAACCCGGCTCGCCGCCTTGAAAGGGCGATATCCTTGGCCTCTAGACGATGGGGGCACGTGCGCGCACGAGCGCGCCGGACGCCAACTTAGTGTCCCAAAGGCGGAATGAAAAAACAAGCGAACGCGCGCGGGTGCAGGTGGAATTAACGGGCGATGGAAAAATTGAACGGTGAGCGAAATACCTGGATTGGAGGCCCGCGTGCCTGACAGCGAACGCTACGACAACGGCTGGGAGCTGCTCGAGAAGGTGGACGGCGAGCCGGGGGAAAGGGTCATGAAAGGGATAGGCTCTCTCTCGCCGGACATGGCGCGTTTCATCGTCGAGTTCGCGTACGGAGACGTCTGGTCGCGCCCGGGCCTCGACCTGAAGACGCGTGAGCTTGCCACAGTCTCCGCGCTGATCGCGCTCGGGAATTGCGCGCCCCAGCTCAAGGTCCACATGGGCGGGATGCTCCGGGTCGGCTGGACGCGCGAGGAGATAATCGAGCTCGTCATTCACATGTCGGTGTACGCCGGTTTTCCCGCGGCCCTCAACGCGCTGACGATTGCCGGCGAAGTGTTCGCCGAATCGGATTCGTCGAGCCGGACCGACCCCTGAGCCCTATCCCGCCTTGAGGAACCGGATCTGGACCCGGCGGGTGCGGGGTCCGTCGAACTCGCAGAGAAATATGCCCTGCCAGGTTCCCAGGACCAGGCGGTTCTGGTGGACCGGGACGGTCACCGAGCTGCCGACCAGCGTCGCTTTCAGGTGCGCGGCCGAGTTGCCCTCGGAATGGCTGTAAGGCCCGCTCCAGGGGACCATCCTCTC
>CAZAIS010000381.1:0-3104 GCA_964485255.1 uncultured Acidimicrobiales bacterium
AAGTCCTTGCCTGGCAGGAAGTCGTTGACCCGTATGGTCTTGCGGGAGTTCGCCGGCATCTTTACCGGGTTCTCGGGGTGGGCTACCGGGCCCGCGTCCGTCATGTATGTGACGTTGACGTCGGTCTGCGCGTCGTTCGGGTTCTGCACCAGCACGTAGGTGGTGAAACCCCAGGCGGTGGTACCCTCGGCCAGGTAATACTCCTTGTTCGCCTGGGTCGTGCCGATGGAGTCGTGGCCCATGCGCCGCCGGTCTTTGTACATGGCCCGCTCCGGAATCACCGGAGAGCCGCAATGCACCTGGATGGAAGCGTCTTTCGCCCCTATATCCTGTGCCATGCTGAAGGTCTTGCGGGAGTTCGCGGGGATTTCCTTGTCGAAAGCCTTCGGCCCCTCTCCCTCTATCATGTAGGTGACGGTGCAGGTGACTTTCTTCGAGTTGGGGTTCTGGATGAGGAGCCAGCACTCGAAGCCCCAGGCGGAAGATCCCTCCGGCAGGTACCAGTCGGTGGCGGGAGCGGTGACACCGATGGAGGAGTGGCCCTCCCCGTATCCGTACCCCGAGTTCCAGGTGATCCTGCGGTCCACGGCTATGGTCTTGCTTGAATCCAGGCATTCCACGCTGGTGGAAAAATCCTTTTCTCCCAGTTTCTCGGACGGGTCTATGAACGTCTGGGAATCCGCGGGGAGCTTTATCGTGCCTCCGTTCACCGGCCCGGCGTCGGTCATGTAAGTGACGCGTGCGTCCACGTCGGAATCGTTGGGGTTGGCGATGTTGACGTAGCTCGAGAACCCCCATGCGGTGGAGCCCTCGGCGAGGTACCAGGCGGGGGTGGCCGCGCTCGGCAGCGCGAACCTCGCGAAGTGCGCACGTTGTCGCCCGCCCACGGTGGTGAAGAACCCGCCCACGTACACGTACGAATCGGAGACCGCGATGGCGCGCACCGACTGGTTTACGTCGGGGTTCCAGGAGGTTGCCCGGCCGGTTGTCGCATCGAGCGCGGCGATTTGGTTTCTCGACTTGCCGCCGATGCTGGTGAAGCTGCCCCCCGCGTAGACGGTGGAACCGGCGGACGCGACGGCCAGCACCTGGTTGTTCGCGTTCGGGTTCCACGAGGTCGCTTTCCCCGTGGAGATGTTGATCGCCGCTGTGCGATTTCTCGCCTGACCGCCGATGCTGGTGAAGCTGCCGCCGGCGTAGGCGTTGGAGCCGGAGACCGCCTGGGCGAACACGGTGTTGTTCGCGTTCGGGTTCCAGTCCGCTATCGCGGGGCCGGCCGTGCGGGCGATGTGGTTTCTCGACTTGCCCTGCAGGTTGGTGAAGCCGCCGCCGATGAACGTCTGGTCGAAACCCTCGACTGTTCCGGCGACAAGCGAGAATATCCAGTTGTCGCAACCGAGGTTCGTCACCCATGCCGCCTGGCCGGCGTTGTAGCCACCCGGCGCCCAGACTGCCCCGATGAAGTTGGTGTTCGCTCCGGCGATCCTGGTGAACATCCCGCCCGCCCATATCCAGCCTGCCCTGTTGCAGACGGATAGGACCAGCGCGTCGGTGCCCGGGTTCCAGGACGTCGCCTTGCCGTCGGAGGCCTTGAGGTCGGCGATGAAATTGCGGTTCGCGCCGCCAATGGTCGTGAAATCACCGGCCGCGATGACGCTGTCGCCGGCCCCGTTGCAGAACGCGCGAACAATGTCGTTCGCGTTCGGGTTCCAGCCGGTGGCCATGCCCGTATCCTCGTCTATCGCGGCGATGTGGTTACGGGTGACCATGGCGCCTCCCACCGGCCCGACTTTCGTGAAATCGCCTCCGATGTAGGTGATGCCTTTATGGCAGTAGATCGCGTATACAGCTCCATTTGTGACCCAGGTGGAGGAATCCGGCTCCGAGGAAGCGACGCCGGCCACGGCAGGCGCAGGCGCAAGCGAAAACCACGCGCCAAGCAGGACGACGAGCAGGCCGGCGGCCGTGAGGCACCTGAGGGCGCCGCGCACCATTCCCGATCGTGTACTTCCATGGATGCTCGAAAACCTAATCGGTGACCACCTTTCCTGCTTTCAGAGAGTGTAGACCTTGGTCCACCGGGAATCCGTCCACCTGCTCCGCGATACTATCATGCCGGCCCACGGGAGCGCAGCCGCCTACTTCCGCCTCTTCTCGAGCTCCGCCCTCCATCGATCGAGGCGCGAGGCGATCTCCTTCTCGAAGCCCTGGTCGCTCGGCCTGTAGTAGAAACGGCCCTCCAGCTTATCGGGAAGGTGCTCCTGGTTTACGAGGTGGTCGGGGAACTGGTGGGCGTACTTGTATCCCTTGCCGTAGCCGATGTCCTTCATGAGGCGCGTAGGAGCGTTGCGTATGTGGAGCGGCACGGGAAGCGCTCCGTACTTCGCGACGTCGGACTTCACCTCGCCGTAGGCGGTGTAGAGCGAGTTGCTCTTGGGGGCGGCGGCGAGGTAGGTGACCGCCTGGGCGAGGGCGAGCTCGCACTCGGGCATTCCGACAAAGTGGCAGGCCTGCATGGCGGCCACGCACAGCGGCAGGGCCCGCGGGTCGGCGTTTCCCACGTCCTCAGAGGCGAAGCGGATCAGCCGCCTGACGACGTAGAGCGGGTCCTCGCCCGACTCGAGCATCCTTCCCAGCCAGTAGAGGCTCCCGTCGGGGTCAGAGTCGCGCAGCGACTTGTGCAGGGCGCTTATCAGGTTGTAGTGCTCCTCGCCGCCTTTGTCGTAGAGGATCGTCTTCTCCTGGGCCACCTTCAGGACGGTCTCAAGGTCCACCGCGCCCCCGGCGCTCTCGCGGGCCATGAAGGACGCCAGCTCGAGCAGGTTGAGCGCGATACGCGCGTCCCCGTCGGCGATGCTCACGATCGTCTCCAGGGCGGCCTCCTCCAGGGTCAGCTCCACCCGGCCCAGCCCGCGCTCCTCGTCGGCGAGCGCGCGGAGCACGATTCCGCGGAGGTGATCCGGCTCCAGTTGCTTGAGGACGTAAACCCGCACCCTCGAGAGCAGCGGGGAGATAACCTCGAAGGATGGATTCTCGGTGGTGGCCCCGATGAGGATTATGGTGCCGTCCTCGACGTGGGGCAGGAACGCGTCCTGCTGGGCCTT
>CAZAIS010000382.1:0-3091 GCA_964485255.1 uncultured Acidimicrobiales bacterium
TACACTTGTTGTTGATGATGTCGGCCACGAAGTTGGCCCTCTTGATGATGTTCTTAGCCGCGTCGGGGAATACGGGGATGCCCGGCTGCTCGACCAGGTCTACCTGGCTCATCGCGAGCCTGTACGCCTGCTGGAGGAACATCTGGACCTCGGCCGCCTCCTCGCCAAGGAAGTTGTTCCACCAGTACGAGGTGTCCACCCCGCTGTAGTTGTAGGCCTCGATCATCATGTTGGCGCCGGACTCCCTCTGGTAGACAGAGCCTACAAGAGTGTCCTCGAGGTACGAATACCAGGCATCAAGAGCGGATGCCTGGACCTCGGCGCCCGCGTCGAGGGTGACGCGGCCCCCGTTGCCGGACAGCCCGGTGATGGTATCCGAGGAAGCCGTGCCGGCTCCTCTCGGTGGGACCGAGACCTGCTTCTTGAAAACCTTCCCGTCCGAGGTCTGGAAGGCTATTTCGACTCTGGCCGTCCGGGTCCCGGGGTTCGCGAGCGTCAGGTACGTCCTCGCGCCCAGGTGCTTGCGGTTGGTGCCCTCGGCGAAGTTCCATTCCGTCTCGGCCTTGCTGACACCCCGGCCGAGGTTGGCGCCCTGCAGCGTCCCGGTGCCCACCGGGCGCGCGTAGGTTACGCGCTCCGAGGCGATCGGCTCGGTCGACTCGATCGCGGTGGCGAACTCGCCCTGGAGGTAGTCCGCTGCGCTTACGGTCGCCCTCCTGCCGGGGTCGAGCGCGAGCTCGTGCCGCGCGGTCGTGCCGTCGGCCTTCATGAAAGAGAAATCGACTTGGGCCGGCTTCCCGCCGGGATTAACCAGCGTATAGTAGGTGTCGAAGACGCCCGGTACAACGTACCCCTCGGCGAAGTACTTGTGCTCGTGGTAGCTCGAGTCGCCGCTGCTCACTGTCGCGCCGCACAGGTTCCGGTCTCCCGATCCCTCGCTTGCGTAGACCACCCTCTCGGCGACGACGGGGACGCCGTTTGTCGACGCGATCGTGGTCGAGAACTCGCCCTGGACGTGGTTGCCCGCGTCGATCGTCGCCCTGCTTCCGGGAGCGACCTCCACGGAGGTCTCTTCCGTGGACCCGTCGGGCCTGAAGAAGGTCGCCTTCACCGCCGCGGCGCGGGCCGCGTCCGGGTTCATAAGGGTGAAGTAAGTGCTGAAGTAATCTGGGACGACGTATCCTTCCGCGAACGTTTTCCTCCTGGTTAGACCGGCGTCCGCGTTAACCGTCGACCCGTCGAGCCGGCCGTCCAGGTAGCACGACCTTTCGACCGCTATCTCGATGTCCGACTCGACCTTGATGCCGAACTCTCCGCTGACGTGGTCGCCGGCGTTTACCGTCTGTCGGCTGCTGGCCGGTATCTTGACGAACAGCTCCCTGTTCTCGCCGCTGGGCATCAGGAATGAGACCTTCGCGTGCGCGGATTTCCTGGGGTTGGTGTTCTGGATCAGTATGAAAGTCTCGCTGATTGAATCACCCTCGCGGGAGGCGTACCCCTCCGCGAAGTGGTGCGTCTTTCCCAGGGCGGCCTCGTCCCCGCAGAAGGAGCCGTCCAGTTCACCGCGCGCGTACATGACGCGGTTTGCCACCACCGGTATACCGTTGGTGGACCTGATTGTGGTGGCGAAGTCCTGGCCGAGCCATTCGGTTCCCGCCTCGTCTATGGCGACGTCCACGATGCCCTTGAGAACGGAGACGCTTGGGTTGGCGAGGTCCTTGTGTATCTGGCCGATGGCCATCGCGACCTTCGAGGAGGAGTCGGTAATGCTGTCAGCCCACCTGTCCAGGTTCTTCTTCATGTCGTCGTAACCGGGCTCACCCGGCTTGGGGGGGATCTTCGGGTTCTCCTTGGTGCCGTTGTACGGCTCGATCTGCAGGTGCATCCAGTTGTCGAAGTTTGTCTGGACGTCCGTGGTGTAGGTCAGCAGGTCCGAGTAGTTGCGCAGCGCCTCGGACTTGTCGAAATAGACTTTCATGGCGTTCTCGATATCGACTATCCCCGCCTGAATGCCGTCCAGCTTGGCGTTGATTTCGGCCATGCTCTTATTCAGGGCGTCCATGATGTCCTGGGTGGTAGGCTTTCCGAGCCCCATGGCGCGCATGACCGATCCAAGCGCCCAGCTCCCGGCCTTTTTCGCCGCCGCCTTGCCCAGCGCTTTTCCAAGGCTGGCCAGGATATCCAGCGCCGCGAACTCGCCGCACTGTGCGATCTGCCTGCCGCCCGCGCGAGCCCCTGGGGCGGCACCCACCGTCAAGGTCAGCCCGGCGATCATCGTCGCGCACAAGATGGCGGCCAGGAGACATTTGAGAGATCTTGCGAGTTGCATGAACGATACCCCCGATCGTATAGGCGCAGCAGAAATCAAGGAGAAATCCGCTTCCGGCGGCGGTCTTTGATAGCACCTGCGTGGAATCATGCTACCAGAATGCCCGGTGATTTCAAGGGCGCCGGTGCGAGGGACCAATCCTCATAAAGTCTGGTCGCACCGTCCAGGTTACTTCGTATTAGAAATAATCCGGCGCTCCGATTGCTGAACGCGGTAGATCTGGTTAGATTGGAGTCAGTTCAATGTAGATACCATATTCATTCGAGATGGACTTCGCCGCCGCATCGAAGTCCTCAAGATAGGAGTTCGTTTTCCCTTCTTCGGGCAGGTTGCCAGAAAGCAACTCCGCCTTCCTGAACAGTCGAACGATGTCAGTCTTCCCAACAAGCAGTCTCGCTTTATCGGAACCGGGAGAGAGAGGAATCTTGACGTCACGCGGCCCTGAATTTTGGACGTTGATTTGTTCAGTGGACAAGAACTCTGCGAATTCCTTGAAGGACTCACTTCCAGACTTGATAGCACCAGTGACGATTTGATTTCGGTACTCCACCAGAGTCTGCGCGGTTTTCTCATAGTAGCCGCTCGTGTTTGCGCAACTGCAACCCGTCAACGTCACAAAAAGAAACAACACGAAAAAATGTAACGCGCGCGTGGCCCGCTTCGAGAACAGCATTATTCTCCCCCCGGCATAGAGCCTGAATGAATTGATGGTGAGAATTGCCTTGCTCTAAATGCTATCAGGGTGGGGCACCTGTCAAGGAA
>CAZAIS010000383.1:0-3085 GCA_964485255.1 uncultured Acidimicrobiales bacterium
CATCCCTGCGGGTTATACGTGCCTACGTACAGCTTGTAGCCACCACCAAGCCCGTCGTCATAGAAGGCCATCGAGCTTGCGATCGAGTTGTTCGTGTCGGTGAAACCGCGGGTTCCGATGCTGGTCCATTCCTCTCCACCGTGCCACCAGATCTCGCACCCGTTGGCGTTGGCCGTACCCGCGTAGAGTCCGTTGTTCCACTCGATCATGCTGGAGATCATGTAGTTGTTGCTGTCCGTGAAGCCGTTCAGGTTTACCTGCTCCCAGTTGGACCCGCCGGAGAACATCCATACCTCGGCGCCGGTGCCACGGTCAGGCCCACCCCGGTCCGGGTCGTTGAGGGTCCCGAACATTATCACGCCGTTGCCCGACGCGCTCGCGAGCGCAGCCTGGTTCAGGGGGTCGCCGAACCCTTCGGTTCCCACCTGCGCCGCCGCGCCGCCGTCCCAGGTCCACACCTCACATCCGTTGGCCCAGTTCTTCTCGGTTCCCATGAAGAGCTTGTTCCCCGCGTCGTCGTACTCCGCCATCGAAGCGACCGCTACGTTCGATGGGTTCCCGAAACCGCCGGTTGCGACCTGGTTGATCGTCGGTGTCCCCCAGGAGCCGTAGATCTCCCAGAGCTGACAACCGCCGTAGTTCAGCGTGCCGACGTGAAGCCGTTGTCCGAAGCCTCCGTCATAGGCCATCATGGCACTCGCCGCCTGATTACCGATGTTTCCGAAACCGCTGGTCGAAACGGAGTCCCACGAGTTGCCGTCATACCGCCAGACGTGGCAGCCCGTCCCCGTGTTGTACGTGCCCGCGACGAGAGCCCCGTTATAGGCCACCATCGAAGTGACGCTCCTGTTGTTCTGATACCCGAAACCGTTGCTGTTCACCTGGACCCAGATAATACCCGTGTAACGCCATACCTCGCAGCCGTTTCCACCCTGGCTCGAGTCGTTCTCGGTGCCGGCGTAGAGATTGCCCCCGTACTCCGCGAGCGTAGTGGTCTCGACGTTATTGAGGTCGCCGAAGCCGCCCAGGATACCCACGCGCATCCACGCGCCGTCGTCATAGCGCCATACCTCACAGCCGGTCGTCTCGTTCTTCGTTCCCGCATAGAGGCCGCCGTTGTAGATTACGAGGCTCGCCACGCTGGAGTTTGCGGGGTTGCCGAAGCCGTCATTGTTGATCTGGTTCCATTCCGTGCCTCCCGAGTACTCATAGACGCGGCAGCCGGTTCCCTCGCCGGTCGTTCCGGCGAAGAAACGCTGCCCTTCCCCCACGTCCCCATAGATCATGGAATCAACAGCCGGTAGGGCCGGCTGGAAATCATCGGAGAAGCCGCCCGTCATCGACGCGTCCCAGAGGTCCGCGGAAGCGGCCCCGCAGAAGAGCACGGCCGTCAGCCCCACGAGCATCAACACAATGGTCGTAATAGCGAGGGTCTTCGAACGCACGCGCATAAGGATTCCCCTTTCCTGGGTGACACCTGCAAACCACCGGAATTATATGACGGGTAGGACACAAGGGTCAAAAGGGGGAGTCGGGACGCTCGATTGGCGGATTATCCCGCCGCCCGGTACGCCCCGGGCCGCTCCCCCTAGAACGCCCCCGGGAAATGGCGGATCTCGCGCACCCGGCCGTCCGGCTCGAGCATGACCGCCACGACGTCGAAGCGGACCTCGCCGGGCGTCCGAGAGCCGGAGAGGTAATCGGCGGCGAGCGCCCTGATCCTGCGCGCCTTTGCGGGGGTAACCGACTCCTCCGGCTCCCCGAAGAGCGAGCTGGTGCGGGATTTCACCTCGACGAAGGCCGTAAGACCGTCGCGCGAGGCTATTATGTCGATCTCACCCGCGCGCGTCCTCCAGTTTCTGAGCGATATCTCGAACCCCCTCTCCTCGAGATACGCGCAGGCGGCATCTTCCCCGGCTCGGCCCAGCGCCCGGCGGTCAAGGCCCATCGCGGGACCCCCAAAGCGAGGCCTGGGCGCCCGGCTCACGGACGCCGGAGAAGCTGAGCCTGTGCATCTCGCAGGGGCCGTGCCTGGCCAGGGCCCCCAGGTGCTCTTCTGATCCGTAGCCCTTGTTTCCCTCGAAGTTGTAACTGGTGAAGCGCCTGTGCATGGAGCGCATCAGGCGGTCCCGCTCCACCTTGGCCACGATACTGGCCGCGGCGACCGAGTGGAAGATTTCGTCTGCGTGCGGAATCCCGAACGACCTGCACGCGAGGCCCGCCGGGCGGAAATGGTCGCAGATCGCGATGTCGCAGCGGGGGTGTATCCCCTCGAGCGCGTCGGCCAGCGCCTTCAAGTTCACCGTCTGCAGGCCCCACCTGTCGATTAGCGTCGCGTCGATGGATGCCACGCTGACGCTTACGGCCTCGCGGAGGATCTCCTCGTAGAGCTCCTCTCGCCTGGAGGGCGCCAGGGCCTTGGAGTCGTCGACTCCGTCGATCTCGCTGCCCGGCTCGAACATGACCGCGGCGGCCACCAGCGGCCCGGCCAGCGCCCCGCGCCCGGCCTCGTCGGCCCCGGCTATCATCACGAGGCCTTCCTCCCGGAAGAGGTCCTCGTTCGCGGCAAGGCTGCGGCCGCTTCTCAGCGCCGCGTACGCCATGTCGCGCACCGTAACCCTGGGGTCACGGGTAAGACCGCAGAGGAGTCGGACGTCCGGTTGCCCCGTCAACGCGATAAGAGCGCGCAGGTCTTTCACGGTCATGTTGACGGTGTCGAACTTCAGCGCCGGCGGGGCGGCCTGAGCGTGCGCCTCTACCCCTTCGGCTTTCCGAAATCTTTCGGCGGCCACCATATCAGGAACACCCTTCCAATCACCGCACGATAAGGAATGGGGCCGAAAAACCTGCTGTCGCGGGAGTTGGGACGGTTATCCCCCAGTCCGTAAAACATCCCCCTGGGCACCTTTACCGGCCCGAAATCACTGGAGTCCTCCACGGCGTAGGGCTCCTTGATCCGTTTTCCGTTGATGTAAACCCTGCCCTCCTTGATCTGGAAGGTCTCGCCCTCCGTCGCGATAACGCGCTTGACGTACGGCGTGGTCCCGCGGTGAGCCAGGTGAAGGGTCTCCGCCACCTGCTGAAA
>CAZAIS010000384.1:0-3071 GCA_964485255.1 uncultured Acidimicrobiales bacterium
ACCACGGCCGGCGTATTCGGGATTCTGGGGATCTCGACCATGGTTCCCATGCGCCACTTCGGGTGGACGACATCGATAGGCCTTCTCGCGGCGCTGTTCGGCTCACTGCTGGTGCTCCCGAGCATGCTGGTCATTATCGCGAAGTACGTGGACAGGAGAAAAGAGAAGAAGGCCGCCCGCCCGCGGGAAGCTCCGGCGGAAGTATAGCTCTAACGGCCGGCATGGGGCACTCTTCTTGGGTCAGCCCTCGACCATCACGTCGTCCCGCGAGTAGATCTTGACCGCATAGAGGATTGAAAGAGCGGTAAACGCCATCATGGATACTATCGTGATGACGATGTTGAGTGCGACGAACTCGCCTATCAGCACCTCGCGGAAGAGCACCACCGCGTTGAACCCGGGTATCACGAACAGCAGCGGCGTCCCCTTGACGCTGATTGAATTCGCCACCAGCACCGGGACGACCGCCAGCAGGTAGAGCGGCATGACGTAGTTCTGCGCTTCCTTGTAGCTCCTGGCGTAGATGCTTACCGCGAGGAGCAGCGCCGCGAACATGGCCGCGAGCAGTATGGCGACGGGCACCATGACCACGGCGGCCTTGAGGTCGAGGCCGAGTTCCACCTGCCCAAGCGACCCGGAGATGAAGCGGCCGGTCACGAAGATCGAAGCGACCGAGAGCGCGACCGTTACGATCGAGACGGACGCTACGGCGAAGAATTTGCCCAGCACGATCTCGGTCCGTGAAGCGGGTGTAAGCAGCAGGGCTTCCAGGGTCCTGCGCTCCTTTTCCCCGGCGGATATGTCCATCGCGGTGTACATGCCGCCCAGGAGAGAGAATATGACCAGGAACATGGGCAGGAGGTAGCCGAGGAACGTGCCTCCCTTTTCCTTCTCGGTGGCGATGTCCCGAGCCCGGATATCGATTCCACTCAGGACCGACTTTTCAACCTGTTCGTTCTCAAGCCGAAGGGCCACGACGCTTTCGCTGTAGCCCTTCACCGAAAGCTCGACCTTATCGACGGAGGAGGCGGAGTTGCGTTTCGTGGAGTTGACGCGGAGGTCGAGTTCGATCGGTTTTTCAGCCGCCAGTTGCCGCTCGAAGTCGTCCGGGATCGAAAGGCTGGCGTCGATCTTTCCTTCCCGGAGCGCTTCGTCGGGCTCGCTCGCGGAGGCCGTCTCGATCATCTTGTCGTCCTCCAGCCATTTGACCAGCTCAGGGGCGCCGGCCCGGCCGGTCACGTTCAGCCGTACGACATGGGACGCCTCGGAGCGCTGCGACCACTCCTGGAGCTTCACGGACCCGACCAGGATGAGTGGCATCAGGATGATCGGCGCGAGGACCATCGCCATGAGGGTTCGCCTGTCTCTTATGGTATCCCTGAGCTCCTTGGCCAGGATCGTCCAGGTACGCTTCACCGGCTCTCACCCCCTCGCGGTGCGACGAGCGCGACGAACGCTTCCTCGAGCGTGCCGGCCCCCGCTTTTTCGATTATCCCGGAGGGGGTTCCCTCCGCAATCAGCGCTCCCTGGTGGATAACCGCGACACGCTCGCACATCTTCTGGGCCATGAACATGTCGTGGGTAGAAAGAAGGACGGTCCTGCCGCGCTCGCTCTCAGCCTTCATGAAGTCGCGTACGGTCTGGCTCGCCAGCACGTCGCGACCGAGGGTCGGCTCGTCGAATATGATTATCGCCGGGTCGTGTACGACGCTTCGCGCGATGGCGACCTTCTGTCGCATGCCGGTGGAGAGGCCCGCGGCCTTCTG
The DNA here is from genome assembly GCA_964485255.1 of uncultured Acidimicrobiales bacterium. Lineage (GTDB taxonomy): Bacteria > Actinomycetota > Geothermincolia > Fen-727 > Anoxymicrobiaceae > CAZEJS01. The sequence goes on from CAZAIS010000384.1 coordinate 1,767, forward strand.
GTTCTCGAAACCCCTCGCGCCGAGCAGGTCCAGCAGGAAATCGACCCGTGTCCGGGCGGACTCGGGGTCCATACCGTATAGGTGCGCGAAGTACTCGATGTTTTCGCGGGCGGAGAAACGCTCGTACAGCCCGATATGGGTGGTGAGCACCCCCAGGGACTCGCGCACTTCCTGCCGGTGGGTACGGACGTCGTACCCGTTGACGTTCGCGGTGCCCTCGTCCGGGGCTATCAGCGTGGAGAGCATGCGGATCGTCGTGGTCTTACCCGCGCCGTTCGGGCCGAGCAGCCCGAAGATTTCGCCTTCAGAGACCCGCATGGTCAGCTTGTTCACCGCGTACTCGTCACCGAACTTCCCGGCCCACAACGCTTCGAGCCGCTGGGCTTCGGTTGAGTGCTCGTCGGCCATTCGGTCTACCTCCTGACGGGGAAGCCGGCTCGCCGCAAGGCCTCCTTCGCCCCGACCGGAGTCTGCTCGGTGAAGTGGAACATGCTGGCCGCCGCGACCGCGTCGACGCCGTCGACGCCCATCGCCGCGACCAGGTCATCGTAGGTGCCGGCACCGCCGCTCGCGATGACCGGGATCCCGCTCATGGCGGCGACCTCTGCCAGGACATCGAGGTCGTACCCGGTCATCGTCCCGTCGCGGTCCACCGACTGGACGAGCAGCTCCCCCGCTCCCGCGTCCAGCACCTTGGCGACGACCCGGTCCAGTGGTCGAGGCACGACGGACGTGCCGCAGCGGTTGGTCACGACCGCCCGGCCGTGCGCCAGGCATTCGATCGTCTTGATGGACAGGCCGCTCCCGTAGAGGATCGGGATGATCACGATCTTGGACCGCGCGTAGTACTCCTCCAGGCTCCCGGAGACGTAGCCGAATTTCGTAATATAATGGTCCTCGAACTCGAGCGCGTCGCAGACGGAGCCGAGGACGGCGACCCGGATCCCGTGTCGGCGGAGGTACGGCAGGTAGATCTGCCGGTAGAAGAAGGTGAACCCGCGCGCGTTCATGTGGGCGTTGCTGCCGACGAAGATCAGGTGGTAGGTCTCCTGGGGACGGCCCGCGGCCCCGGGCTCGTCGGCCTCGACCTCCCAGGGCAGCATCGGCGGGACCGTGAACAGCCGGGCGCGCGAGGCGGCCTCGGCCTGGCGCCGCTCGTCGTCGTTGATGAACAGGACCCCGTCGAAGAGCCGGAACAGCTCGCACTCGTAGTCCAGGAGGAGGGACTTGCGGGCCCTCGCCAGCGCGTCGACGCAGGGGTCCTCGGCCTGCTCGTTGGGGGCGAACGCCTCCGACATCAGGTCG
>CAZAIS010000385.1:0-3065 GCA_964485255.1 uncultured Acidimicrobiales bacterium
TCGGGCCACCTTGCCGTCCATGGCGTCGAAGAAAACGGCCGCGACGGCGTCGACTTCATTACGGTTCACTGCGGCGTCAACCGTTGTAGCGTTGCCGCCGTGGAATCCCAGGGAAGAGTCCTGGGCATTGTCAGCCGGGGCGGTTCCATGACGGCCAACTGGATGCACTGCAATAATCGGGAAAATCCGCTCTACGAGCAATATGACCGGCTTCTGGATATCGCGCGCCGCTAAGACATGGTTTTATCTCTGGGAGATGGTTTGCGTCCCGGCGCGATTGACGACGCGAGTGATCAGGGACAATTTCAGGAGCTGATCACCCTGGGCGAGCTGGTGGCGCGGTGCCGCGAGGCCCGGGTGCAGGTCATGGTCGAGGGGCCGGGGCACGTTCCGATCTCACAGGTCGCCGAAAACGTGAAGTTGGCGAAGGTGATCTGCAAAGGAGCGCCCTTCTACGTGCTGGGGCCGCTGGTTACGGACGTCGCCCCGGGCTACGACCACATCGTCTCTGGCATTGGAGGAGCGCTGGCGGCCGCGGCGGGCGCGGACTTCCTCTGCTACGTGACGCCGCGGGAGCATCTCGGTCTTCCCGAGGTGGAAGACGTGGTCGAAGGAACGGTGGTTGCGCGCATCGCGGCGCACGCGGGCGACCTGGCCAAGAACCCGGATCATTTCATGAGGTGGGACAACGAGATGTCCCGGGCGCGCAAGTCGCTCGATTGGGGCAGGCAGGTGGCGCTGGCGGTTAACCCGCCGAGGGCGGGGGCGGTTCTCGAGGAGTGCCGGGTGGAGGCGCACGAGGGATGCACCATGTGCGGCGAGTTTTGCGCCATGAAGTTCATCGCGGAGTACCTGGGCGCTCCCCGGGATACGTGTTAGAGCGGAACGGGAGCTCGATCTCGATTGTGCGGTAACGCGGGAGGAGAGATGGCGAACGGCACGCTGTCTGAGAGCCGGGCGGTAGACCTGATCCGCGAACTGATAGGAGAACCGGGCCCCGGCGTCGAGGTCGGGCCTGGCGACGACGCCGCCGTGTTCAACTTCGCGCGAGGTAGCGTAATCCTGACCGTGGATTCCATGTATGAGGGTATTCATTTCACGCTGGACGCGTACGGCATGGCGGACGTCGGCTGGAAAGCGATGGCCGCGAGCGTAAGTGACGTGGCGGCAATGGGAGGGCGGCCCGCATGCAGCCTCGTGTCCGTGGCGTTCGGCTCGCCTCCGACGGAAACGGACATTCGCCGGCTCATGGGCGGAATAATTGAGATGGCCGGCTGGTGCCACTGCCCGGTAATAGGAGGCGATATCTGCAGGTCGGCTTCAGGTGTCGGCATCACCGTAACGGTCGCGGGGTGCCCCGGCCCTTCCGGCATCGTCCCCAGGTCGGGGGCCCGTGAAGAGGACCTGGTAGGCGTCACCGGGACGCTCGGGGACTCCGCGGGCGGGCTCTTCATCCTGGGTTCAGGGAGCGACGACCTGCGCGTGCGTTACCCGGGCCTGGTGGAGGCGCACCTCCGCCCCAAGCCCAGGCTCGAGGCGGGCGAGATCCTCGCCTCGTCGGGGGCCACGGCCATGGAGGACGTGAGCGACGGGCTGGCGACCGACCTTGTCCACATATGCGACGAGAGCGGCACGGGTTGCCGCATAGACTCGGCGGATATCCCGGTGAGTCCCGGGCTCGGGGCCCTGGCCCGGGAGGCGGGCCGCGACCCCCTTGCCTGGGCGCTCGGCGGAGGCGAGGACTACGAGCTTGTCTTCACGATGCCCCCCGGTAAATTCGATGGTGCCCCGACCGCACTCGCGGCGGCCGGCGTATCCGTTGCCGTAATCGGGAGGATCGTGCCCGAGGCCCGGGGAAGGAAGCTGGTGGCGCCGGACGGAAAGACTGCCGCGCTGGAGGGAATGGGGTATGACCATTTTCGATGAGCCGGAGATCGTGTCCCGGTTGGGTCTTCCGCGCAAAGGCCTGCGCACGGCGCTCTGTATCGCGGGGCTGGACCCGTCCGGCGGCGCGGGTATCCTGGCCGACCTCAAGGCCTTCGAAGCGCTGGGGGTATTCGGTATGGCCGTTGCGGCTACCCTGACTTATCAGAGCACGCTCGGTGTCGCCGGCCGTTTCGACGTACCGGGCAAGGTCGTCCTTCGGCAACTCGAGGAGCTCTTCGCCGACAGGGTCCCGAACGCGGTAAAGACCGGCGCCCTCGGCGGTGCGGACACCGTACGAGAGACCGGGCTTTTTCTCGAAAAGAAATACGAGGGCCCCCTGGTGGTAGACCCGGTTTTCACCGGGAGCTCGGGCGGCGCGCTCGCGGACGAAGGCGCCGCGGAGGCCGTAGTCAGGCATCTACTGCCGCGGGCGGCGGTGATCACTCCCAATGCGGGGGAGGCTTCGCTCCTCGGGGGCTTCGACGTCTCGGACGTCAAGGACGCGGAAGCGGCCGCCCTGCGCCTCGTGGCCCTCGGGGCACGCGCGGCGCTGGTCACAGGCATCAGGACGAACGAGGGCGCAGGTCCCAGGGCGGTGGACGTATTCTGTGACGGTGAGGAGATCGATATCTACTCGTGCCCGTGGATCGAAGGCCTGAACGTCCACGGAACAGGGTGCGTGCTGTCGGCTGCCGTGGCCGCCTGCCTGGCGCGCGGAATGACCCTGAAAGACGCGATTGTCGTGGGGAGAGACGCAACGAGGGCGGCCGCGAGTAACAGCCTTGCGACCGGGAGGGGCGCGCCGTCCGCGTGTCTCGGAGGGGCGGGCGCGCCTGCGTCCGGAGAGGACGCCCGGGCGGCGGGAAACGGGCTCGATCGTTAGGAGGAAAAAGATGAGAGTGGCGCTGTTGAGCGATACACACGGTGACCTCACCGCGTGGCGCAAAGCCATGGAGACGGCAGGAGAGGTCGAGATGGTGTCGCACGCGGGAGACGTGCTCTACCACGGTATATTCAATCCGATCACCGACACTTACGATCCTCGTGGGCTCGCCGAGGCGCTGAACGCCATGAGGGTCCCGATGGTACACGCCAGGGGCAACTGCGACTCGGAGGTCGACCAGATGGCCCTCGACAAC
>CAZAIS010000386.1:0-3064 GCA_964485255.1 uncultured Acidimicrobiales bacterium
GGTGCTACATTCAGGCGGGTTCGGCGGCCGGTGAGGTGAAATGGAATTCGGGGAAAGCGCGCGCCAGGAGCGGGACGACGATGCCGCCGGGCAGCCGGTGGGAGCTTCCGGCAGCGCCGATACCGAGGGGGCCGGCGGCACCGGTCCCGTGTTTCACTTTGACGAGGACGACGATGAAGCGCTCTATTTCGAGAAGCTCTTCGCCTTCAAGAAAGCCCAGGACGATAAGAAGCAGGAAGCCGTCAGGGTCGCCCTGAACAAGTTCAACGCCTTCCTTCACCTCACCGCCTACCTCGCCGGCGTAGCATACCTGCTGCTGCTCGGCATCCTCTACCGGAGCGCCCTTCCCTACGTCTTCATCCCGATCGGTTTGTGGACCGCCGGCATCGCTTACCACTTCTACAGGGCGTTCACCTCAGAGCGCCGTCCCCCGAAGAAACGCGCCGGGAGAAGCCGCGGGAGCGGGAGCGCGCGGGGTGAGGGAGCAGGAGGGAGCGGGGGCGCGATAGTTGAAGAACCGGGCGGGAGCGGGGGAGAGTCGGGCGGCCCGGCGGTTGGGGCCTGAGCACGGCGCTTCAGACGAGCGAGCAGGACCGCCCCAGGAGCTTGAGGGCCTTGAGCATCTCGACCGCGCCCTCTATCGAGTGCACGACCGGTATGCCGTTCAGCTCGAATCCCTCCAGGACCATTCCGTACTTCGCGAGGTTAGGGACGTAAGCCACGATCGGCTTGTCGTGTTTCTTCGCCACCTGCCCGAGCCTCGTGCCCACGAACGACGTCATCATCGGCGTATAGGGGAGAGTCAGGGCCATCGCCGCCGATTTCCCGGATCGAGGGCTCGAGAAGCTCGAGGATTTCGCTCTGCCGCGCCTCGGAGAAAGCGGGTATGTTCATCCCCGCGGCGCTCGCCATGTCGGACGCCAGTACGCCGGAGCGGCGGCGAAGAGGAAGCACGGATCGCACCGGGGCGGGCACTCTTCGCACGCTCCGTATGCCCGGGGTCTCGGGCTGGAAAGACCGGCACGACCCCATTCAGGGGCCGGACACTACCGCGCATTTTGCATGTCCGGGGGCAATATGTTATATCTCAGGTGCACGGACGGCGTACGACACTGGAGTATCGGATGAACCTGGCGGCGATCTTCGGGCTCGGTCCCCTGGAGCTCATTATCATCATCACGGTCATCGTCGTGCTGTTCCTGCCCGCGCTTCTCCCAAAGATCGCCAGGCGCCTCGGTGAGACGGTCCGTTTCGTCAAGGACACCGTGGGCCGCAAGATGGACGAACAGGACGAGAACGAGGAGTAGCCGCCCGGCGGGTTCGCGCCCCGGCGGCGGGTAAACCCGTCCGGTGTCGCGCCCCGCCTTTCACGTCCACCCCCGAAGCCGTGTGGTATATAATCCACCAGGTGAAATCCCGGAGCGGGCCGTGGCCGCGTTCGCGGCGCGCCTCCCGGAGCGCGAGGACGGACCGTTACGAAGGAGGTACCCATGAGCAGTGACCTTTTCCAGCCCGAGCACGAAGTGTTCCGCCAGTCCATCCAGGAGTTCATCGACAAGGAGCTGGCGCCGAACGCCGAGGAATGGGAGGCGGCAGGAGAGGTCCCGCGCGAGGTGTTCAAGCGCATGGGCGACCTGGGTTACCTCGGGATGCGCTACCCGGAGGAGTACGGCGGGGGTGACGACCTCCTGGCCGAGGCCATCCTGCACGAGGAGCTAGCGCGGTGCCGGGCGGGAGGGACCGGCGCGGACATAGGCGCGCACATCGCGATCGCGATGCCGCACATCCTCAACTACGGGAACGACGCCCAGAAGGAGAAGTACCTCATCCCCGGCATCAAGGGCGAGTGGATCGGCTGCCTCGCGATCACAGAGCCCGACGCGGGAAGCGACGTCGCGGCGATCAAGACCCGCGCGACGCGCGACGGGGACAACTGGGTCATCAACGGTTCCAAGACTTTCATCACCAACGGCGCCAGGTGCGACTTCATGGTCCTCGCGGCCAAGACGGAGCCCGAGAAGGGTTACGGCGGGATCTCCATGTTCGTAGTGGACACGGACACCCCCGGGTTCGAGGTCACCAGGAAGCTCGACAAGCTCGGATGGCGCTCCTCCAGCACCGGGGAGCTGGCGTTCACCGACATGGTCGTCGGCGGGGACGCCCTGCTTGGAGAGCTGAACCGCGGCTTTTACCAGATCATGGGCATGTTCGTCTGGGAAAGGCTGTCGCTCTCCCTCGGCTCGGTCGGGGGGGCGCAGCTCTCGCTCGACCGGGCGCTCGAGTACGCAAAGCAGCGCCAGGCGTTCGGGCAGCCGATCGCCAACTTCCAGGTGATCGCGCACTACTTCGCCGAGATGCAGACAAAGGTGGTCGCCGGCAAGGCGCTTACCTACGAGGCCCTCAAGCTGTACGTGGAAGGCAAGAACCCCGTCAAGGAAGCCTCCATGGCGAAACTGTTCTGCGGTCGAATGGCGTGCGAGGTCGTAGATACCTGCCTGCAGATTTACGGCGGCTACGGCTACATGGAGGAGTACGACATCGCGCGCTCGTACCGCGACATCAGGCTGATGCCGATCGGCGGCGGCACGGACGAGATCATGAAGGAGATCATCTCCCGTATGATGGGGCTAGGCTAGCGCTCATGCCCGCGGCACCGATCCACGCATACCGCCCGGGCACACACATGTGGCCCGCGCCCGCCAACAGCTACCTCCTCGAGGACGCCGACGGGGCCGTGCTCATAGACGCGGGTTGCGGCTTCCCCGAGTGCTACCGGAAGATCAAGGAGTTTCTCGCCGGCAGGGGCCTGGTCCCCTCGGACGTGCACACGGTCGTGCTCTCGCACGCCCACCCCGACCACATGGGCGCGATGCCCTTCCTGCTGGAGGAGGCGTCGCCGCGCGTCTTCCTTCATCGGCTGGAGGCGCCGCTGGCAGCCGACAACAGCCTCCTGAACGAGAGCTTAGACATGTCCCCTATATCCAGGTACTACGCCGACAGCATGGGAGGCCTAGAGGCGGCCGACATAATCGACTACTTCAGCGCCATGTGCCCGATGGGCGCC
>CAZAIS010000387.1:0-3058 GCA_964485255.1 uncultured Acidimicrobiales bacterium
GGAACTCGGCCACGTTCTTCTCCTCGGCCATGTTCTTCTTGGGGTACACGTACGTCGCGTACGTCCCGTCCTCGGAGACGTATTTCTGAAGCGCGTCCTCGGGCAGCTTGTCAACCGTCAGGGTGTCGGAGCCGATCTCCCGCAGGATGTCCAGCATGTTGGCCGGCACGTAGGAGAGCCACTGGGGGTTGATGCCCTCCACCTTCGTCTTGATACGCGACATCAGCACGAGCTTGCTTAGCTGCTCCGAGGGGATTATCGTGGCCAGCGACTCCACGGCCCGTACGCTGGAAAGCTTCGAGAGCTTCTCGGTGTCCTCGCGCATGGCCGCCTCGTTGCTGGAGAGGACGACCACGAAGTCCGTTCCGATCCCGAACTTCTCCAGGAGCTGCTCCTCCGCTTTAGTCACCTCCATCCCCCGGGGCTGCACCTTCTTGATGTTGCTCTCGTACTTGATGAAGACCGCGCTCGTGGCCAGCCCCGCGGTGATGGCGAGGGCTACGCCGGCTATCCACCACGGGTGCCCGGCCACGAACCTGCCCTCTTTCCTCATAAGGCTCGATTCCCCGCCCAACCCCTTCCGCTTGTAGGGGAACACCCGCTCCTTCATGCTCATCAGGGCCGGCATGACGAAGAACGTCGAGAGCAGGACGCACAGGACGCCGGTGCCGAGCACCAGGCCCATGTCCCTCATCGCCTTGAACTCGGAGAACGCGATCGCGTAGAAGGCGCCCGCCGTGGTCAGCGCCCCGGTGATGATCCCTTTGCCCGTGTGGGACAGGGCGGTCGCGAACGCCGACTCGCCGTCGCCGCCCCTCTCGCGCTCCTCGCGGGAGCGGGCCAGCAGGGCTATGCCGTACTCGATGCCGATCCCCATCAGCACGGCCGCGAAGACCGAGGACACGGTGTTGAGGGATTTCACCGTGAGCCGGGTGAAGGCCAGGGTCCAGGCAACCCCCACGGCCAGCGAGAGGATCGCGACCAGTGGCATGGTCAGGCTCCTGAACGCGATCGCGAGGACCACGGTTATAACCGCGACGGCGATGAGGCCGACCAGCAACACGTCGTGATTGACGACCATCTTCTGCTCGTGCTGGAAGGCGTAGTTGCCGGAAAGCCATATCTTGACGCCCGGGTTTTCCTTCTCGATGGATGCCATCAGGTCGTCCATCCGCTTCGCGAACGGTGACACTTTCTTGAGGTCGTCCGCGCTGAAATCGGGGCGCGCGATAAGCAGCGCAGACTTTCCGTCCTCGCTGGTGAAGTAGCCTTTGTCGTCGAGGCTGATGCCGCCCCCGAACGTCCGTGACAGCTCCTGTCGCAGCTTCGCGAACGACTGGGCGAGCTTGTACAGCTCGCCGTAGTTGCGCTCGGCGAGCATGACGTCCATCCTGTCCAGCGTGTCCTTGTCCAGGAAGAGCAGCCCGTACCGCTCGAACTGCGACAGGTCGGCCTTGTACTGGATGTAGCGGAAGTCGCCGGTCTCCTCGAGCCTGCCGGCGACCTTGTCCGCGAGAGCGCGGGCCGCGTCGGCGTCCTTCGCGTCAATCATTACCATGAAGTAGTCGGTGCCGCCGAACTTGTCGAGCGCCTTGAAGTAGTTCTTGACCGCCGCGTGGTCCTGGGGGAGCAAATCGACGTAGCGGGTGGTTATCCGCAGGGAACTTATCGCGAAGAAGCTGCCGACGAGCGTCAGCAGGGCCAGGAGAAGCACCAGCTTCCAGTGGCGGGTGCTGAAGCGCCCTATCCAGCCGAGCGCTCTCGTCCTGAGGTCAGGGCCCTTTCGCTTCATCACCGTTTCCCTCTTCGCCGGTATCGACCGCGCCGTCGTCCGGGTCTTCTCCCTCGTCCCCGGGACCGTTATCCCGTGCCTGTGCCCCGTTCGCGACCCGCGCCGTCACGAGGCGCTCCTTCCTGCGTGTGACAAACCCGCCTACGAAGAAGGCCGCCCCGAGCAGGAGCATCATGGTCATCAGGTAGCCAGTAATGAAGCGCATCGGGGATACCCTGGGGCCGGCGTAATCCGTCGCGGCGCGCACGCCATCCGCGGTCCAGTGGTACTCGACGCGGTACAGCTCCTTGGGTTCCGTCAGCCTCTGCTGGTCGACCTGGCCCAGGTACCTGAGCACGTCAGGGTCCTCCGAGCGGCTGGCGAGTATGTCGAGAAGGGGGAGGAAGGTGGCTACGTCCGTGTTGACGTAGATGGTCGCGACGCACTTCCTGACGTTGACGATCGTGCCGGTGACGGGCTCGACCTCCGCCTCCCACTCGACCTTCGTGCTGTAATTCAGCGCGACCGCCCGGGAGTCGGGGAACTTTGCGAAAGCGCTTTGCTCCTTCTCCGTGAGCGCCGGGGAGGCGTTCTTGAGGATCTCGTCGAGCGGGAGGCCCATCGCCTGGAGCTCGGCCTTCAGCTCGCCGAACGTCGTCTCCGTCGGCAGCCCCATGGCCCCGACGACATAGCCGAGCATCGGGCGGAAGCCGTGCGAGCCCTTGAACAGGTAGGTGCCCACCCCGTTTTCCTTCTCCGCGCGCACGTAGTTGACAGCGAAGGACGAGCCCGAGTTGTTGTCGAACACGTTGCGGCTCTCCTTCCCGGTCATGAAGGGGAAGCTCACGTACCAGCTCCCCGAGCGGTCCACCACGTTGTCCATCGTCGTGGACATGCTGCTCTTAACGTTCTCGCAGGAGCGGCGGTTCATCACGTAAGTGTTCAACTGCTCGAGGTTCAACCCGAAGGGCGCCCCGCCGCGCGGCTTGACCGATTCCTGCACGACGGCGATATCGGCACGGTAGTCCCCGTCCAGCGAAGAGAGAACGCGCACGGTCTTGTAATCGCGCTTCCGGGCCGGGGACAGCTTGAGCAGGCCGTGCTTTCCGGCGAGCCTGGTAACGGTGCCCTCGCGTGGAATCGTGAGGTTGAACCCCCCGGGGAACACCACGATCCGCCGGAGGGCGACGCCCCACCAGAGAAGCGCGAAAATAACCATCGCCACCCCGGCGATAATGAGCACGTTCCCTATAGCGTTGCGCGCCTTCGCCATTACACCCGCTCTTC
>CAZAIS010000388.1:0-3038 GCA_964485255.1 uncultured Acidimicrobiales bacterium
CTCATGGTGGAGCTGTTCGGCTCGAAAGTGGTGGCGGTGTGCGATACCAAGGGCGGGGCATGCAACATGCACGGCCTGGACCCCGAGTGCATCCTCGACCACAAGAGGGAGACCTCGACCGTGTCGGGGTGCCCCGAGACCGAAAGCATAAGCTCCGAGGAGATCATCACCAGCGACGTGGACATACTCATACCGGCGGCCCTGGAGAACGTCATCACCTCCGAGAACGCCGCGAACGTGAAGGCTAAGATAGTCGGTGAGCTGGCGAACGGGCCGACGACCCCCGAGGCCGACGAGATCCTCTACGAGAACGGCGTTCACGTACTTCCGGACTTCCTGTGCAACGGTGGCGGCGTGACCGTTTCCTACTTCGAGATGGTCCAGAACCTGAGCCTGTACTCATGGAACGAGGCGGACGTCTACCGGAAGCTGGACGACGTGATGACCAGGGCCTACTGGGCGGTCTCGGAGACCTCCAAGAAGTACAAGGTCAACATGCGCAAGGCCGCCTACATAGTGGCCATCGAAAGGGTCCTCGAAGCGATGAAATGGCGGGGCTGGATCTAGGAGCCCCTCGGGGAGGCTCCGCGGCGCCCGAGCCCCGTTGGGGAATGTGAGTAACGCGCGGTACGGCATAGCTTCCGTGCGCCGGCTAGGGCTCAAGGTACATGACCGCCTCCCGGCTACGGGGGTCTGCCACTACGACACCCAGTGCCCCCTTTCCCGTCGCCGAAAGGTCGATGAGCTTGACGGCCCCTGATAAAGCCTCCACGTCGGGAAGCAGCTCTGAAATGGCGTTCGGCGCGTTCTCGAAGAACGACTCGTTGAACCCGCATGCCGGGTCGTCGGGCCACACGGGCATGTAAATAATGCCTTCCTCCACCAGGTCCTGGAAGAAGTGCGTTCCGTACGACACCTCCGGCACGTGGCCGGACTCCTCCCGGGCCATCTCAACCAGCACCGCCGCGTTGTCGATGTCGGCGTAGCGCACGTTGATGCCCAGCCTGATGTTGCTCGAGCCCCACCTTCCAGGGCCCATCATCACGACTTTCCCCTCTACGACCAGCGGGTGTTCGTTGATCCTGCCTACCAGCCTGCCGACGCGGGCGCGGGCTTCATCGCTTTCCAGGGTGTTGTACTTCCTGGGATCGATGAAAAGAACGTACCTGATGCCGGTGACCTCGCCCCCGTTTATCATGCGCCTGCTGCGGAACAGCACCTGCTCCGGCCTCACCCCGGATGGAACCATCGCGACGCCGGCTTCACCGGCGACAAACAGCGGGCGGCATTGCAGCAGGTTGACCCGTACCCCGCCGTCGGCCTCCACGAAAGCCGTGAACTCTATGTCCACGGGGCAGCCGTAGCCTTCCTCCAGGCAGCCCAGTATCGCCCGGAGCACGTCGAGAAGCCTTGTCTTCCTCACCAGGTTGTCGAACGTCAGGACCATGTCCCCCTGCCCGGAGGGGAGGCGGTTCCCGATGAAATCTATTACGCAGCCGTCCCGCTCGATCGAGACGAGCAAATTCAACCCGGGGTAGTCGCCCTCAGCGAGCAACTCCCGGGCGCCGATGGTCTCGAAGCTGTTTTCCTCCAAATCGAGAACGTCCACCAGGTGCTGGGAGTACCTGGCCACCTCCGTCGCCCCCTGCGGCCTGAGCTCCGGGTGGCTCAGGGCAAGCATGCGCGGGTAATCGGTGTCCACCCGGTCCACCGCCCGGGTGCCGAGCCCCATGACCAGCCTGACGACACCCTGCTGCGGATCGATCCTGTCTCCCCAGGCGTAGAGGTTTCTCGAGAAAGCGACGCCGGCCAGCGGGGGGAAGAAGTACCGCCTGTAACGCGTGCCGGAGACCCTCTGCAGGAGGATCGCCATCTGCTCGTCGCTGATGCCCAGCCCCCTTTTCCGCCTGTAGGCGAGGGCGTCCGGGTTCAGGGCGCTCGCGTACACCGTCTTGACCGCTCTCGTGAAGACTTCCATGCGCTCCTCGGGCGTGCCCTGGTTCGCGCAGAAGACGCTCATGTACTTGCCCGCGAAAGCGTTGCCGAAGCTGTCCTCGAGCAGGCTCGAGGAGCGGACTATTATCGGCGCCTGCCCGTAGTAGTCGAGCACGTCACGGAACTGCTCGATAACCCCGTGCCCGAAGCGCCCCTCGAGGAAGCGGGCCCTCACGTCCTCGAACTCCTCGTCGGTGATGGCGCTGTCGGATGTCATCTTCAGGCGCAGGCGGAAGAGGTCGTTTTCGACGAGGAAGGTGAAGAAGACGTCGGAGCCTATGTAAAAGGAGTCGTGGGCATCCACCACCTCATCGAAGTCCACCCCCCCGTAGGCGCCCCGGCTCTTGAGGATGCGCCTGGCGAGAAGCATCCCGGCCGCCTTGCCCCCGATCCTGCCCGATCCGATGACCCGCCGGCGGACGGTCAGCAGGTCGGAGAGCGAGAAATGCTCGTCGACCATTTTGGAGAACTCGGGGTGACCGCCTATGATCATGCGGCTCAACTCCCGCCTCAGGGCTACGACCTCCGGGTCGCGCTCGGGCATCGCGCTCGTGAAATATTTCACCTTGTCGTAAACGCTGTCCCATGGAGCGAGGCTGTCGCTGCGCTCCAGGTACGGGGAGTCGCCCCTGGTCGAAACAGCGGCGGCCATTCCGCTCTCGAACACCGGTTGCCAGCCGTCCGCGGCGACCAGGTGCGGGAGGAACATCTCCGGGGAGTACCGGTCCCACACCTTGAGGGGGTGGACGTACATCTGGCCGCCCGCCTCGAACACGTCGACGAGCAGTTGGGTCGTATCGCGTATCCTGGCGATGGCCGCGTGGTCGTGCTTGTGGCGCGTAAGCGCGAAGTAGGCGACGCAGTCGAGCTCGAACATCAACGGGCAGGTGATCTGGAAGAAGTTCGCCAGGAGCTCGTCTGTGGTCCACTCCAGCGCAAGGCTTGAGAGGTTGTCGAGAACGTAATACGTCTGTCTGCCGTTGTCCTCCACCAGGCCGTGAACGGCGCGGGCGCATTTGACGACGTGACGAGCGCGCACTTCG
>CAZAIS010000389.1:0-3036 GCA_964485255.1 uncultured Acidimicrobiales bacterium
CTCGGCGAGAAAGAGATCCTCAACAAGATAGAAAAATCGCAGGCCCCGAACCGCAGGGCGGTGCTTATCAAAAGCGACGTGGGCGAGGAGTACGTGACCTACATCGACGAGCACCAGAGGGAGTTCCCCGGGGTCAGGGCGGGCACTCAACCGGTGCGGGAGTATCCTTACAGCAGCCTCGCGGCGCACGTTATCGGGTACCTGGGTGAGATCAGCCCGGAGATGCTCAAGGAGAAAAGGAAGAAAGGCTACCAGGCGGGTGACGAGATTGGGCTCTCCGGCGTGGAGATGACCTATGACGAGCAGCTTCGCGGCAAAGTGGGCAGGAAAAAGCTGGAGGTGGACGCCAGCGGCAGCTCCATCCGGGAGATCTCCAACGTTGAGCCCACCAGCGGCAAGGACCTGGTTACGACCATAGACCTGGACGTGCAGACGCTCGTGGAAGCCGCCCTGAAGAGCGGGGTCGACGCGGCGCGAACCCGGCAGGACCCTGAGAGCCCCGAGAAGTACCAGGCGACCGGCGCCGCCGCCGTGGTACTCGATCCCAAGACGGGCGAGGTGGTGGCCATGTCCAGCTACCCCACGTTCAACCTCAACGATTTCGTCGGCGGGATCAGCGAAAAGACGTGGAAAGCGCTCAACGACCCCAAGAACATGTTTCCGATGAACAACCGGGCGATAATGAGTGAGCTGCCCCCCGGGTCCACTTTCAAGGTCGTAACCGCCCTGGGCGCGCTGCAGGACCAGATGGTGCTCTTGAACTCGCCGTTCGTCTGCAACCACGTATTCACCGAGGGAGCGTTCAAGGACTACCCCAAGTACTGCTGGAGCACGCACCGACGCCTGGACCTTTTCAACGGCATAGTGCAATCCTGCGACATAGTCTTCTACACGATCGGCTACCAGTTCTATAACCGGCAGGCCCAGAATCAGGGCAAGCCTCTATGGGAGTGGGCGCGCGATTTCCAACTTGGAAAGCAGACGGGCATAGACCTGACAAGCGAGATGCACGGCCGCATCCCCAACCCCGAGTGGAAGAGGGAGTTCAACAAGAAGAACCCGTCATACCAGACGTGGTACCCGGGGGATACGGTCAACATGGCGATCGGCCAGGGTGACATTCTCACTACGCCGCTGCAGGTGGCGTACCTCTACGCGGGGCTCGCGAACGGCGGCAAGTTCATAAGGCCGCACGTAATGAAAAAGCTCCAGGACGAGGAGGGAAAGGTCACGCAGGAGGTCAAGGTGGAGACCGCGGCGGAGATCTCCCTGAAACCGGAGTTGCTGGGCGGCGTTATCCAGGCGCTGGTCGGTGTCGTCCAGGGCAAGGGAACGGCCGCCGCCACGTTCCAGGGTTTCCCCCTGGCGCAGATCCCGGTGGCGGGCAAGACGGGAACGAGCGAGATAGCGGGCAAGCAGACCACCGCGTGGTTCGTGGGCTTCGCCCCGGCCACGGACCCCAGGTACGTGGTAGCGGTGGCAATAGAGCAGGGGGGCCATGGAGGCGAGACCGCCGCGCCGGTGGTGCGCCGCATCTTCGAGGGCTTGTTCAACCTGCCGGCGACGGGTGAGATCCAACCGAGCGTGGGGGACTAGACGGGTGGCCGGAACATGATGGACAGGAGGGGTACCGCCGAGTTCTCACCGGGACTCGTTCGGACCAGCGCGCCAAAAGAGATAATGAAGCGGTTGCCGTTTCGCAAGATGGACAAACCGCTCCTGTTCGCGGCGCTGGCCCTGGGCGTGTTCGGAGTGTTAATGGTGTTCAGCGCCACTCGAGCGGACACGCCGTCCACCTATTACCTGAAGAAGCAGACGATGTTCTTCGTCCTGGCGATGGTCGTAATGCTGCTGGGGGCCAGCTTCGACTACCGCAAGATAATGCCTTACTCGAAGATAATCTACGCGTTCGCGATACTCCTGTTGATCGTCGTCCTTTTCTTCCCCCCCATAAACGGGTCGCGCCGGTGGATTCCCCTGGGATTCTTCCCGGTCCAGCCCTCGGAGATCGCCAAGCTGGCCTTGATTATCGCCCTTGGCACGTTCCTGGCGGACAGGCACCTGGAGCTGGGCTCCAACAAGGATTTCCTGCAGGCCCTGGGCTTCGGAGTGGGAGTGATGTTCCTGATCTTCCTGGAGCCCGATCTCGGGGTGACCCTCGCGGGGTTCGTCATCATGTGCGGCATGCTGTTGATTGGTGGGGCCAGGCTCAAGCAGATGGCGGTGCTCGGCGCCGGAACGGCCGCGGTCGTTGGCGGGGCCATCGGACTAAACCTGCTGAAGTCGTACCAGATCGCCCGCCTGCTCGCGTTCGTGAATCCAAGCATGGACCCGCTTCACACGGGCTATAACCTGCTGCAATCGAAGATAGCAATAGGCTCCGGGCAGCTCCTGGGCAAGGGCCTCTTCCACGGTACTCAGACCAACCTGAAATTCATTCCGGAGCACCATACCGACTTTATCTTCTCTGTCGTCGGCGAGGAGCTGGGTTTCCTGGGCGGGGCGATCCTGCTGGCTCTGTTCGCGCTGCTCCTGTGGCGGGCGATGAAGATAGCCATCACCGCCCGCGATCCGTTCGGGACCATGCTGGCGGTAGGAATCGTCGTGATGTTCTTCTTCCAGATACTCGTCAACGTCGGCATGACCATGGGCATCATGCCCATCACGGGCGTGCCGTTACCTTTCTTGAGTTACGGGGGTACTTCGCTCGTTGTGAACTTTTTCTGCATCGGGCTATTACTGAACATCGGGATGCGCAGGTTCCCCCAGGGTACCTGACGCACCCGAGAGCCGCGGCCATGGGGCACGCGCAGGAGCGGGAGATCGCGTGAACGAAGACCAGGAGTTCCGATCGGGCTTTGTCGGTCTCGTCGGGAGGCCCAACGTGGGCAAATCGACGTTGCTGAACAGGATAGCGGGCCGCAAGCTCGCGATAACCTCGGACAAGCCGCAGACCACGCGCAACCGCATACGCGCTGTGGTGACGGGCGGCGGGGAACAGATGGTGTTTGTCGATACGCCCGGGTTCCACAAGCC
>CAZAIS010000390.1:0-3031 GCA_964485255.1 uncultured Acidimicrobiales bacterium
AGACGGGGTCGGGAAGCTTTTCGGCCAGCTCCCTGAACTTGGCCTCGGAGACGGCCTGTTTCGCCATGAGCTGCCTTGCCACCAGGTATAGAAGAAGAAGAACCACCAGGACTATGGCCAGGTTGACGAATACGTTCCAGGCAAGCAGCGACGTATTGCCTGTGCCGTCCGCTACCGTGATGTACACCTCCTGGGTGACGAGAATCAGCAGGACCGCCAGGAAGAAAGACGCGATGAATATGGACCTGTAATACCTGGGCAATACTGTATTGTCTCGTTTCCAGCTCTTCACACCCGGTCACACCTGCCTGCTTGTCGCGGTTGCGTCCGCTAGAGTCTACTTCGAACGGACATGAGACGGCAATCACTCCTGCGTCGAGCCGACAGGCGGCCGCAGGCGGGGTTCCGCGGCGTTGTTGCCGGGCCCGTCCGCCGGCCGGGGGCATGGATCGCCTTCGAAAAAACGTCGGCGTTGTGGCATCATCTGCTGGTCGAACGGGTGCGGGCGCGGGTTAACCACTGCGCGAATAATGAATGCCATTTACAGATGAAGAGAACAAGGCTCGCCGACAGAGAGTTGCCAGGATACTCGCGAGGCGAAGAGCTGGCGAACGTTGCGACGCACGTCGCGGGAGCGGCTCTGGGCGTCGTCGCTCTAGTATGGTGCCTTCTCCTGGCGGAAGGCCCGGTAGAGATCGTCACATCGATAGTCTTCTCGATGACGATGATCCTGCTGTACTCATCCTCGAGCATATACCACGGGCTGCGGCGTCCGATGGCGAAGAGAGTCTTTCAGGTCATCGACCACTGCGCGATATACTTCTTCATCGCCGGCACCTATACCATCATCATGCTCTGCTCGGTCAGGTGGGAGAACGCCGCGATGGCCTGGTCGATCTTCGGCGTCGAATGGCTGCTGGCCGCAATCGCCGTTACGCTCACCGCCATCGACCTGGACAAGTACAAGTATTTCTCTTTCACGTGCTACATCGTCATGGGCTGGGTGGGTATCGTTGCCGCTGTACCCGCGGTTCGCGCGCTGGGGGCGGCCGGTTCCGTGCTGGTCCTTGCCGGGGGCATCTCCTACACCGTGGGCTCGGTCCTTTACGGCATCGGGAGGAAGAGGCGGTATTTCCACTCTGTCTTTCACGTGTTCATACTGCTGGGCACCCTTTTGCACTTCATCGCCGTGGTCTTCTA
This sequence comes from uncultured Acidimicrobiales bacterium, assembly GCA_964485255.1. GTDB lineage: Bacteria > Actinomycetota > Geothermincolia > Fen-727 > Anoxymicrobiaceae > CAZEJS01. The sequence continues at coordinate 1,201 of CAZAIS010000390.1, forward strand.
CGTCCTGTAGCGCGTCTCCACGCCCGTTCGGGTGGTCGAGGTCTGAACAGACGCGGCCTCCCGGATCAGGGTGCGGGGGGAATGTCGCCCGGGGCGCCGTCTGCTTTGAGCCGGGCGGCTGTTATGCTGGTTCCGTAGTCCACGATGCTCCAGCCTTCCTCGTCCTGGTGGACAAGGAAGTAATGGGTGCCCTCCGAGGGGCTTGTAGCCTTGTCGAGCTTCCAGGTCGGGTCTTCGGCGCTGGCGGCCACTACGCTGTAGGACATGGCGCCCGTATCCACGCCGATACTCTTGAGATAGTTCATCATCGCGGGCAGGGGGGTCGAGGCGGTGAAGCCGGGCTGGACCTCGAAGGAAACCCTGTTGCTGAGACCCCCGGCGGTCTTGAGGGTGATGTCGTAGGAGCCTTCGGCAGTGCCCCACGGGATTCTGGCCGTGACACTCGTGTCGGACCAGGAGGTCGCTTTCACGGCCTTGGAACCCAGGCGCAGCGTGCTCTTGTCACGCTTCGCACCGAAACCGGTCCCGGTTACCCTGAAGCCCGTGCCGGCAAAGCCCTTTTTCGGGTCGGCGGATTTCACCACCGGCTTGCCGGCGCCGCACCCCGCGGCGAGCCCGATGACGACAGCCAGGGCCAGGGAAATCACGTCCGCCGGGTACTTCTTCACGGTTGCCCCCTCAGAATCACAATCCCGCGTCGGGTTATTCTCACACGAGTCGGGTGTGTCCTTCAAATATGAACACGCTCGTTGCTCCCAACCGACGGCGCGCCCCCGGGCGTGCCGGCGCAGGATATTCCCGGGTGCCGGCGGGAGGCCGGCACTGAAGTGAAAAGGCCTGTTCCGAAAATAGCCACTGTCGGACAGATGCCTCGGCCATTATCATTCCAGGTGGTGACACGTTCGCGCGTCATGCGTGCCTGACCCCAGGGATAAGAGCGCCACTCCGGCGATGTTGCGTGACGGTGGCTCGTGATACCATCAAGTTGAGGTTGCGAACCGGATGTAAGGAGGAATTCTCTTGGCCAGCCGGTGGGAAAGCGGGGTAAGCACGAAGACGAGCGGGGCGCTCCTGCGCATCGTCAGGAAGCTGCCTTCCATATGGTCAATGAGGCGGGAAGCCGGCAGGCGCGCCGGCACGCTGCCGCGTTGCGACGTCGCGCTCCAACTGCCCGACGAGGACAGGATCTTCTCCTGGATCGAAGGAATATCGGCAACCCCCCACCGCAGGCCTGGGACCCCCGAGGGCCACCTGGCGGAGAGCTGGGTGGCCGGTGAATTGCGCGCGCTCGGCCTGGAGGATGTAGCGGTGGATCCCGTCCCGATCGATCTATGGAGCCCCGGCTCATGGTCCCTCACGGCCGGCGGCCGGAAGATCCCGTCATTCTATGCCCTTAACACGGGGTTCACGCCTGAGGAAGGCGTCACGGCTCCGCTCGCCTACGCTGGCAAGGGCGGCAGGGACGAGATGGAACAGGCCGACGTCAGGGGCAAGATAGTGGTGGTGGACGTCACCTTCCCGATGATGCCGACCGGATTGATCCTCAAGGCCGCGCGCTCCGCCTACTTCCTGTCGGACCCGGACCGCTCGGTGTCCCTGGGCACCAGGCAGTACCTCAACTTCGTACGCCAGAACTTCATCGGCGGGGTCAACGACGCGGCGCAGGCACCCGAGAACGACGCGTACTGGCAGGCCGCGCGCCACGGGGCGCTGGGCATATGCCTGGTTCTCCGCGATCAGCCCAGCGGGTCGAACGCGCACTTCGGCCCATATGACGGCCTGATGAAACCCATGCCGGGCCTGTGGGTGGGCAAGTACGAGGGTGAGTCAC
>CAZAIS010000391.1:0-3031 GCA_964485255.1 uncultured Acidimicrobiales bacterium
CGCTGCGGAGGATAGGTGGGGGGCGCCGCCTCCAGCAGCGGTTTGATGTCTATGAAATCCCCGTCCATCTCGTCCGCCTTTTCCATCGCGGCCCACCTTTTTATGGTGGGTATCGCGGATTGGTCCCGCACCTGGTACTGGAAGACAGACTTGTCGGTTATCATCAACTCCGCGCCGGAATCGGATGCGATGTAGGCGATCTCCTTCGCGGTAAGCATGAAGTTCAACGGCACGGCCACGGCGCCTATCTTCATCAGGGCGAAGCACGTGAACGGGATCTCCATCCGGTTGGACATGTCGACGATTACGCGCTCGCCCTTCTTGACGCCGAGGTCCTTCGCCAGGACGTGGGCCATGCGGTCCGTGTACTCACGCCACTGCTCGAAGCTCTGCCGCGTTCCCGACATGAAGGAGTACTTCATGGGTCTGTCCAGGATGAAGCAGGTCTTGTCGCCGTACGTCTCGGCAAGCTTGTCCATGAAGTTGCCGAAAGTGACGGACCGGTCCATGGCGAAACGGATTTTCTTGATGGTGTGCCTCATCTGCAGCCCCCCTGACCGTCGCTCGAAGTACCGGCAGCAAGTCTACCCGTTCGAAAGGGATGACGCCAGAGCGAAGGCGGCGGGGGCGGCCGGGCGGGTTTTCAGGCGCTCCTCAGGAGTTGGTATCCGCCTGGATCGCCACGTACTCGGCGATCGAGCGGGGTGTGGGGATGGGAAGCCCTTTCTCGATGAGGCCGCGAATGTGCGTTTCGACCGCTCTTGTCATGTTAAGCTCCGCCTCCTCGCGGCTCGCGCCGCTTGCCACGCAGCCCGGGAGGTCCGGGGCATAGACCGAATAGCTGTCCGGGGTCTTTTCAACTATGACCAAAAAGCGACGCAACTTCTGTTCTCCTTGTCACCGTCATCTCCGGCAAATGCGCCTCGGCACCGCCCCGCCTTCAGGGCCGCTACAAGTTGTTCGTCAGTTTCTATCGAATCCTTGAACACTGTATAACAGCGCCCCACCTGGAACTCGTGGTGGGCGTCGCTCCCTCCCGTTCCGGGCAGGCCGTACCGCGCGGCCAGCTCACCGGCGGCCTCGTTGGCCTGGAGGGTACATCCACCGTTGTGCGTCTCGAGGCCGTCGACGTGCCGCATCAGCCAGTCGGCGCGTTCCCTCCCGTGCACCCGCTCGAGCTCCCCCGTCACGCGGCAGCAATGCGCCGGCACGATGACCGCGCCGGCGCGCCCGCAGTCGGAGAGGAGCTCCTCGAATGGGACCTTCCAGGCCGGAGCGCTCCGGTAGAGCCCGTACACCAGCATGTCGCCCATGTCGGTGTATATCTCGATCCCCCGGAAAACGGGGAAGCCCAGCCTGCGCCCTATCTCGCTCGCGATCCGCGCTCCGTCTATCTCGTCGTGCTCCGTAACGCATATGCCGTCGAGGCCCGACTCCATCGCGACCACCACCGCGCGCTCCGGGTCGATCAGGCTGCAGGGGGACGAATAGTTGGTGTGCACGTGCATGTCGATCTTCATCCCGGGTCGCCCGCTCCGGTCACGTCGGCGAAGTGCGTCAAGAGCTGCGCCGTGCGTTCCGCCGCCCTGGCCATTAAAAAATTCCGCATCGTCAGAAGGTCCACGAGCTCGATACGCGGGCTGGAAGGCAGGAACCTGTGGTAGGGGTAGTAATTCTCCCCCAGGTAGCGTCCCCTCCATCCTTCCGACGTCCACCTGGGCCTGGAGTAGTACTTGTCCAGAACGGCCGCGAGCTCGCCGGCGCCCCCCGAGGCTTCCACGTCCATGCCCCTGGACTCCCGGCCCATCGCCAGGAACAGCTCCAGGTGCATGTTCTCCGAGCCGCGATACGGCGGCCCCGCCGGTTCGCGCAGGCGGAATCGCTTCGCCGAGGATACCAATTCGAGGTTATCGGCGATACGCGGCCGGAGCCCGTGGCTCACGCAGTATGTATGGGCCGGTACCGCCATGTCCTGGAGAAGGTGGCAGCAATAGCCGAGAAACCTGTATGCCTTTGAATGGTTGCCGATCCGTGCGTGCATGAGAGCGCGACGCCACCAGTCGGAGAACTCGTCCAGCGCGTTGACCTCGCTGCTGTCGTCGGCGCCGCGGCCCGCGACCGGATCGAACATGTGCGAGTGCTCCCACCGCAGCCTGCCCGGGGCCTTTCCCATATCCGACTCGTCCAGGTCGAGCATCCCGCAGGCTGCCGCCACGTCGCCCCCGTGGGCGGCGAGCCCGCAATCCCCGGCTATCCCCCGGCTTTTCACCAGGTGGCGCAGCGCCATGCGGGTAAGCCTCTTGTGATCGTCGGCGTGCACCAGCGGTGTCGCGTAGCGCAGGTGACCGAACCACGCGTCAGTCACCAGCACCACCAGACGCAAGGCCTTCCGGAGGTCTCTCGCGAGCGCGGCGTATGAGCGCATCCTTCTTACCATGGCATCATGGTACAGGAAAAGCCACGGCGGCGCGCCGGGGCGGGACCCTCGAGGCGCCTCCGCGACGCGCGCCTCCGGGGCACCAGGCCTTCTAGGCCCCGGGCGGGCGAGTCAGGTCGAACAGGCGCCGCTCCGTGCCGGAGAGGTCGTCGAAGCACGGCCCGGGAGCAAGCGTGACCTTGTCCCTGCGTCCCTCCACTCTCTCGCGGTGCTGCAGGAGGGCACCGCTTCCGACGAACCGGCGTACGGCGTTGGCGATCGCCGTCTTGGACACCGATTCCGGCCTCCTGATAGAGCCGTCCGCCAGCATCCGTTCACCCTGCTCGATGCAGCGCTCAATGAAATCCTCGCGCGATACCACGCCCTCGAGGGCCCGGGCGGCCCCGGCCGCCACGAGGTACGCCTCCAGGTAGGATTCCAGGAGCGACGCGTAGACGGCCCTCTCCTCGGGTCCCTCGCACTCGAGTGCCGCGCCGGGGCCTGCCACCGGGCTCGATACGAACTCCTCGGCGAAAAGGTCCCTGAGGAAGGCCAGGGCCTCCGCCTGTCGTCCGCTCCCGGCGGCGTCGCCCCACGAACCCCGGCACGCGATCG
>CAZAIS010000392.1:0-3023 GCA_964485255.1 uncultured Acidimicrobiales bacterium
TCCCGTATCGCGGCCTCCTTGTACCAGCCCTTGAGCCGGTCCCAGTTATCGCCGAGCGGGGCGTAGGGCGCGGGGGCGTTGCACAGGAAGTTGAGGATATGCTTTCCGTCGGGGGCGAGAGATGGGTCCGCCTCGGTCGGCCAGCACACCAGGCTCATGGCGGTCTCGGGGATGAGGTTGAGCTTGTAGTAGTTGTTCCACACGTCGTTCATGGACTCGATACTGCTCGTCACCACCGTGTGGTGCGCGTCGAGATCGGGCTTCTTGTCCAGGCCGACGTATATCATCGGGCAGGGCATCGAGTTCTCGTAACTGGAGATGCCGCGGACCGCCCACCCCGGGAGCCTGTCGGGTCCGACCAGCTTCAGGTAGGTCACCTGCGCGTTGAGGTTGGATACGACGATCCTGGCGGTAATATCGGTGCCGTCGGAAAGCCTGACCCCGAACACGGTGCCGTTCTCGATGAGTAGCCGCTCGACCTTGGCGTCCGTTCGCACCTCCATGCCGTGTTCGCCGCCGGCCTTCATTATGCCGTTCGGGATTCCGATCATGCCTCCCCGCGGGTAGTAGATGCCCAGGTGCTCGGAGAGCGCTATGTAGCCGAATACTCCGCTTCCCAGTTCCGGCGGGGCGCCGGCGAAGTAAGACTGGAAGGCGACCGACTGCAGCATCACCGGGTTCTTGTAGAAGGAGCGCACCACGCCCTGGTGAGTGCGAAGGAAGGTGGGCGCGAACTTCATCATCTGTGGACTGCGGGCGGCCAGGTTTAACGCTTCCCGGAAAGTGTTCATCGGTGACAGCAGGACGGCGTCCATCATCTCCTCGAGCATGGACAAACCGGTGCCGCAGAAGTCTTTCCACCCCTGCACGTCTTCCGGGGCGATCCTCTCGATGACCTCTGTGCACGCTTCGATGTCGGTGGGGTAGGAGAAGCGCTTGCCGTCGTCGGTAATGAAGCTGTAGATGGGGTCGCAGGGGATGAGGTCCATGTAATCCTCGCGCCTTCCACCAAGCATCTCGAACAACCTGTCCAGCGGCTGGATGACCTCGACTATGGAGGCACCGACGTCGAACTTGTACCCTCCGGCCTCGAACGTTGAGCAGCAACCGCCGATGATGTCGGACTGCTCGAGGATGAGGGTCCTTAAGCCCTCCTTCGCGACCAGGGCACCGGTGGACAGTCCTCCCAGGCCCGCTCCCACGATAATCACATCGTAGTCTGCCACTTCGGTAACCTCCTGCTTGCCGTTTTACAATAGATAGTCATATTGACTTACCAGTTTGATTATACAATCCAATTGCCGGTTCCGCAACCCTGGATTTTTCGGGGTCACGTCATTTTCTCCAAGTGGATACCAGGAGTTGGCGCAGGAACGGCGGAACCCGCCCGGATTGGTCCGGCGTTCATCAAAGAGACGGGAAGTGGAAAGTGACCGGGTGCGCCGATATGCGGACAGCGCGCGCGACTTGAAAAAAAACCTTTTCCGAAAATAGCGCCTGTCACACAACCGCCTCGGCTGTTCCGGGTGGTGACACGTTCGCGCGTCATGCGTGACCTACCCGAGAAGTCAAGTCTGCGCCAGGCCGTGCTGCATGAAATCCATGAGGTTGGTGAAGAAGTGCAACACGTCGAAGTCGTCCTCGGTGAGATGGCGGTTGCCGACGGCCCCGGCGATGCCGATCATCGCGTAAGCGACCGCCATGGGATCGACGGGCCTGAACACTTTCTGCTTTATACCGAGTTCGATGTCCGCCGCCAGGAACCGCGCGACCCTGTCGAACAGCTCGGCGGACTTCGCCTTCAACTTCTCGTTGCCGCCCATGATCTCCGTGTACAATCCGATGAACATGAACTGCAGCTCGCGAAACTTGGAGATGAAGGTCAGCCCTTTGAGGCCCATTCTCGCCAGCGCGTCTTCGGCTCCCGCCGCCGCCCCCTCACCCTCGGCCAGGATCTTGGTCAGCGTCCGGTCGAGAGTGGCCAGGAAGATCTCCTCCTTGCCGGAAAAATACTGGTAACAGGTCCCCTTGCTGACCCCCGCGTGCTGCGCGATATCGTCTACGGTAGCGTTGTGATAACCCTTCGTGGAGAAGACGTTGAATGACGCGTCGAGAATCGCGTCGGTTCGCCTCTCCTCTCCGCTCAGCGTAGCAAGGCGCTCTTCTTCCACCAGGTCGCCCGTTTCCTTGTTCCTGGCCCGTTGCTTGAACTCTTCCCAGTCGGCGACCAGCTTGAATGGGTACTTGTCGAGAATGCTCTTGATGCTGCCCACGGAGAGGTTCTCCTCGCGCATCTTCTTGATGACTAGGAGCCTGTTCAAGAAGGACTGGTCGTAGTACGCGACGTTTGGCTTGGATTTCCGGGGTCTGGGAAGCAGGCCCTGCGACATGTAGAACTTTATGGTGCTGACGGTCAGCCCGGACGCGGCCGAGAGCTGGCTCATTTTCATGACGCCACCTGCTTCTCCTGTTTCGCTCGTAGTCTTAGCCACTGCAACCTCCTGGCGTAAATCAAACAGGATTCCAGCAACTATGTCAAACCGCTGGGTCAATACTGCTTTCGGTTAAGTGTTGCACCGCCTCGTGTCGAGGATACTTATGAGTTCTATCGCAGATGTACGAAAGAGGCCTCGAGATGCGTCGTGGTCCGGCCGTCGTCATAATCCTTTTACTCGTATCACTGGCGGGCGTGCCGTCATTCACGGCGTCGCCCGCGTTCGCGGATGACTGGCGCCGGGTCGCGGAAGGGGGCGTTGCCGGCTCATTCAACGATATCCAGTCGGGAGCATGTAGCACGGCTTCCTACGGGGGCCGCCTCTACGTCGGGACGGTGGACCTGGACTCGCTGCGCTTCGTCGTCTGGAACATGGGACTCATCGCGGCGAGCGGACGCCCGGAGGCGGTTGCCCTGTTCCGCCGGGTGATGCTCGCGTCGTCGTCGATCCCGATCGCGTTCCCGCCGGTGTTCTTCGAGGTCGTCGCCGACGGCCGCGCGTACGACGAGATGCACGTCGACGGCGCGG
>CAZAIS010000393.1:0-3010 GCA_964485255.1 uncultured Acidimicrobiales bacterium
GTGCCGGTGGCGAAAGTGGGGGACAAGGTCGCCCAGGGAGACATCCTCGGAGAGGTCCAGGAGACGGAGGTCATCAAGCACCTCATCATGGTTCCGCCCGGTAAGAGCGGCGTGATATCGGAGATCAAGTCCGGTGGTTTCAAGGTGACCGACGTGATCGCGTTGACCGAGGACGGTGTCGAGTTCAAGCTGTCCCAGGAGTGGCCGGCCCGGGTGCCCAGGCCCGTCGTCCGGAAGATGGACCCGAATTATCCGTTCATTACGGGCACGCGGATCCTGGACACCTTCTTCCCGGTCGCCCAGGGCGGATACAGCATCATTCCCGGCGGGTTCGGGACGGGCAAGACCGTGACGGAGCAGACGCTGGCCAAGTGGGCGCAGGCGGACATCGTCATATACGTCGGCTGCGGGGAGCGTGGCAACGAGATGACCGAGGTGCTCTCGGAGTTCCCCGCGCTCGAGGACGTGAGGACGGGACAGCCGCTCATGAAGCGGACGATCCTGATAGCCAATACGTCCAACATGCCCGTCGCGGCCCGCGAGGCCTCGATCTATACGGGCATAACGATGGCCGAGTACTACCGCGACATGGGGTACGACGTGGCGATGATGGCAGACTCGACCTCGCGCTGGGGCGAGGCCCTGCGCGAGGTATCCGGCCGGCTCGAGGAAATGCCGGGCGAGGAGGGCTACCCCGCCTACCTTGCCACGCGCATCGCCGATTTCTACGAGCGCGCGGGAAGGTCGGTCTGCCTTGGCAGCAACGGAGAGGAGAGGATCGGCTCGATCACGGTGGTTGGCGCCGTCTCGCCTCCGGGCGGTGACTTCTCCGAGCCCATGACCCAGAACTCGTTGCGCATCTCCGGCGCGTTCTGGGCCCTGGACACGTCGCTCGCCCACAGGCGCCACTTCCCGGCCATATCCTGGCTGGGCAGCTACTCGCTGTACCTGGACAGGGTGGAGGAATGGTATACCAACAACGTCTCGATGGAGTGGAAAGCGCAGCGGGACAAGGCGATGAGCATCCTGCAGAAGGAGGCCGAGCTACAGGAGATCGTTCAGCTCGTGGGCCCGGACGCCCTGCCGGAGTTCGCGCGGGCGACGCTGGAGGTGGCCCGCATGCTTCGCGAGGACTACCTGCAGCAGTTCGCTTTCAGCGACGTGGACGCTTTCTGCAGCCCGCAAAAGCAGTACCACATGCTCAAGGTAATCATCACCTACTATGACCTGCTTCAGGAGGTGCTGGTCAAGGGAGTAACCCTCAAGGAGGCCCTGGACGTACCGATAAGGAACAGGATAGGCCGGATGAAGGACATCCCCAACGAAGACGCCATCGAGCAGCTCGAGACGCTCGAGGCGGAAATGGCAAACGAGTTGCGCAGGCTCATCAGATACTAGAGTCAGCGCGGTCAACCCGCAACAGGAGAGAGGAAAATGGCCCGAGACAAGCTAGTCCAGGCAGAGTACAGGACCATCAGCGACATCGCGGGGCCGCTGGTCTTCGTGAAGAAGGTCAAGGGTGTTTCGTTCGGTGAGATGGTCGAGATAGAGACCGTAGAAGGGCTGGTGCGCAAAGGCCAGGTCATCGAGCTCAACGGAGACCTCGCTATCGTGCAGGTCTTCGGGACGACCAACGGTCTCGACGTGAGGGACTGCAAGGTCCGCTTCCAGGGTGAGGTTATCAAGCTGGGGGTCTCGGCGGGCATGCTGGGAAGGGTCCTCAACGGGCTGGGCGAGCCCATAGACGGCGGTGGACAGGTGTTCCCGGAGCAGGATCTCGAGGTAGGGGGCGCTCCCATCAACCCGTTCACCAGGGACAACCCTAACGACTTCATCCAGACGGGCATCTGCGCCATAGACGGATTGAACACCCTGGTACGCGGGCAGAAGCTTCCGATATTCGGCGGTGCGGGACTGCCGGGCAACGAGGTGGCCGCGCAGATCGTGAAAAACGCCAAGGTCATCTCCGGGGAGGAGTTCGCCATCGTGTTCGGCGCGATGGGGATCACCCGCCGCGAGGCCTCCTTCTTCCAGAGTTCGTTCGCCGAGACGGGCGCGCTGGAGAAGGTCGTCTTCTTCATGAACCTGGCCGAGGACCCCACGGTCGAGCGCATTATAACCCCGAGGTGCGCCCTCACCATGGCGGAGTTCCTCGCTTTCGAGCACGAGATGCAGGTGCTGGTGATCCTGACCGACATGACGAACTACTGCGAGGCCCTGCGCGAGATATCGGCCGCCCGAGAGGAGGTCCCGGGCCGGCGCGGGTACCCCGGCTACATGTACACCGACCTCGCGAGCATCTACGAGCGCGCGGGCAGGATCAAGGGGAAGAAGGGTTCCATCACCCAGGTCCCGATCCTGACCATGCCCGACGACGACATCACACACCCCATCGCGGACCTGACCGGGTACATCACCGAGGGCCAGATCGTGCTCTCGCGAGGCCTGCACCGCAAGGGCGTGTTCCCGCCCATCGAGGTGCTCCCATGCCTCTCCCGCCTCATGAACCAGGGCATCGGAGAGGGCAAGACGAGGGCCGACCACCGGGGCGTCGCGGACCAGCTCTACGCTTTCTACGCCGAGGGTGTCGACCTGCGCAGGCTGGTTGCCATCATCGGCGAGGAGGCGCTTTCCGAGACCGACAGGCTCTACCTGAAGTTCGCCGACGAGTTCGAGGAGCAGTTCCTCAACCAGGGCGACGAGAACCGCGATATCGAGGAGACCCTCGAGATCGGCTGGAACCTGCTGTCGCTTCTCCCCGCGAACGAACTGAAGAGGATCAAGGTCGAGTACATCGAGGAGTACTACCCGGGTGACGTCGAGGCCTCGATGGAGACCTCGGAGGAGTCCGCGGCCGAGGCCGAGGAGGATGCCCAGGAAGCGGAGCAGGTGAAGGTGGCCGCCGAAGAGGCCGTAACCGAGTAAGGGATCGCGATGGCCGAGAAAGTCAACCCCACCAGGAGCGAGCTGCTCTACAGGAGGCAGCAGATAAAGCTGGCCGAGCAGGGCA
>CAZAIS010000394.1:0-3010 GCA_964485255.1 uncultured Acidimicrobiales bacterium
TTTGAGATGTGAAGCCCCTGCTGCGAGCGCACCTGGCGGCCTTAATATATTGCTTCCGGCAAGGAATAGTCAATCGACGGGACGTGCCAGCGGTACCCCGCCGCGGGATACTGTCTCCCCGGCCGCCGGGGGGGGGCGCCGGACATCAGAACACGTGAAAAACGCCCGAGAGGAGCAGGATGAAACCGTTGTAGAGGGCGTGAGCGGTTATCGGTCCGCCGAGAGTCCTGTTGCGCTCGTAGATGTAGCTGAGGCCCCAGCCCAGCACGAAACGCGGCAGAAACCCCACGAGCTCGAAATGAGCAAGGGCGAAGAGCAAGCCGTTGATAACCATGGCCGGGTGCATGCCCATCCTGTTCCGAAGCGCCGGGTAGAGGTATCCCCTGAAGAAGACCTCCTCGCAGATGGGCGCCAGAATGACCAGGGTGACAGCCAGCAGAGCTATGAGGCCCCAGCTCACGGTTCCGGAGGAAAGCGTGGTGACGGACTTTGAGAGCTGGTCGGTCGTAGTGGGATTGACGAGCTTCTGGATCAGGTAGGCGCAGAACGCGGCCGCAAGGAACAGGGGCAGCCCTATGGCGAAGCCGAGGGCGACTCCGCGACCGAAGCCGTCGCGCTTGATACCGAGCGAAGCAAGCGAGCTGCGGTGCCTGATCTCCACGGAGTAGAAGGTGCCGGCCAGCAGGAACGTGTAGAGCAGGGCACTCGAGAGGAATATCAGAACGAACGTCGCGGTGACGGTGGAGAAGGTGTTCTTGAGCGCCTGCGCCAGGAGGAGCGCGGCCCCGGACGCGAGTAACACGGAGATCACGAAGATAAGCAACGCCTCGCCCACGCCCCATGGAGCCCCGGGGAAAACAACCTCGCGGGCAGGTTTCTGCTGGGCGGGCGGGAGGGGATAATGCTGGTAAGTATAGCCCGGGTAGTAACCGGGCGGCGGCGGCTGACCGGGCGGCGGGTATCCATAACGCCACTCCGCGGAACCCGGAGGCGGTCCGTAGGCCGGCGCGCCTCCCTGTTGCGCGGGTGGATCGGGTGGGGCGGGTGGAATGTCTTCGGCGAGGCCGGGCCAGCCCGCGCCGAAAGCGGCGGCGTCTTGAACGGCAAGGCAGGTCCTGCAGTAGTTGCGGTTCCCCCGCACCACCCGGCAGGCGGAGCAGAGAAGCCTGCCGCACGACACGCACCTGGCCACCACGGGAACCGAGGGGTGCTCAGGGCACACCGGGGGCGTCATGCCCGGCTTGGAAGGTATGTCCATGTGGGAACGACTCCCTGTCGTTATCCGGAGCCCCGGCGCGGACCTCTCAGTCCAGCAGGAGCTCTGCGATCTGGACCGCGTTGAGCGCGGCGCCTTTCCTGAGGTTGTCGCTTACGACCCACAGATTGAGCGCGTTCGCCGCGGAGTAATCCTTCCGTATTCGACCGACAAACGAGGGGTCCTTCCCCGCGCAGTCGATAGCCAGAGGGTATTCGTTCCGGGCCGGATCGTCGATCACCACTACGCCCTGAGCCCGGCTGAGCACCTCCCGAGCCCCATTGGGCTCGACAGGCTTCCTGAACTGGCAATTGACCGACTCGCCGTGCCCTACGAACACCGGGACGCGGACGGTCGTCGCGGTTATGAGCAGGCCGTCGAGGCCCATGATCTTCCTGGTCTCGTCGATCATCTTCTGCTCCTCGCGGCAGTAGCCGTTCTCGAGGAAGACGTCGATATGGGGAATGCAATTGTAGGCGATCTGGTGCGGGTACACCTCGCTTGTCGCACGCACGCCCGCCTCGATTTCGCGAATCTGCCGCTTGAGCTCCTCCACGGCGTTCTTGCCCGTGCCCGAGACGGACTGGAAGGTGGTGACCACGACCCTCTCGAGGTCGAACTCCCTGTGGAGCGGGTCCAGAACGACGACCATCTGGATGGTGGAGCAGTTGGGGTTCGCGATTATACCCTTGTGCCTGAAGGCTTCCTGCGGGTTGACTTCAGGGACCACCAGGGGCACTTCCGGCTCCATCCTCCACGCGTTCGAGTTATCGATCACCACTGCGCCGGACTCCGCGGCGATCGGCGCGTAGACGCGAGAGATCGAGCCTCCCGCCGAGAATAGGGCAACGTCTATGCTCTCGAACGACTTCTCATCGAGGACCTCAACCGGAAGGGTTTCACCGCGGAACTCTAATGACCTGCCGCGCGAGCGCTCCGAGGCGAGCAGGCGCAGGCCGGAGAGCGGGAAGTCCCGCTCTTCGAGTATTCTAATGAACTCCTGGCCGACCATGCCGGTCGCCCCGGCGATGGCGACACGCGGCTCTTGCATCTCTTCCTCCCGAGTCTTATCCGTCTTGTGGTTTTAACGGCGCAAGGCGCCGTGGAGTTACTCCCCCGGACCGTCCTGGAGCCCGAAATGCTCATGAAGGACCCTTACAGCCTTCTCGCCGTCCTCCTGCCTTACCACGCAAGAGATCTTGATGGGGGACGTCGAGATCATCTCGATGTTTATGTCGTTGTCGGCAAGCGTCTTGAACATCCCGGCGGCGATTCCCGGGTGTGTCCGCATGCCCGCGCCGATGAGGCTCACCTTGGCGATCTCGTCATCGCAGGTAATCCCGCCTGCGCCCACCGCTTCCGCGATGCCGCCCGCGAGGCGGCGTACGTTTTCCAAGTCGTCCTCGCTTACCGTGAAGGAGATATCGGTGCGGGCCTGTTCGCTGACGTTCTGAATGATCATGTCGACGTTCACGTTCGCTTCCGCGAGCGCCCCGAAGAGGTGGGCGGCGACGCCGGGCTTGTCGGGAACGCCGGCGACCGTCACCTTTGCCTCGCCGAAATCGTGAGTTACGGCGCTGACTATTGCTTTTTCCATGATGTCATCCTCGCTCTTGACCCAGGTGCCTTCACCGTCGTGAAAGCTCGATCTCACGTGCAGGGGGACGTCGTGATTGCGCGCGTACTCCACGGAGCGCGACTGTAGCACGCGGGCGCCGGTGGTGGCCATCTCCATCATCTCCATGAAGGAGACCT
>CAZAIS010000395.1:0-3010 GCA_964485255.1 uncultured Acidimicrobiales bacterium
CTGCGCAGGTAAGGGAGCAGGCTTTCCAGGTCCGGAAGGTCGGTCTTGGTAACGTTTATCATCAGCTCGATATGCCTTTCGGGCGCTCTGTTCCGGGAACGCCTGCGCCGGGTTCCACATTCGTACCCGGGCTCGAGGGCCCCAAGGCCCCGCGCGTCTTGCGCGCCCCGAACCATTTGACCGGCCCTCCCCGGAAGACTGGCCGGCTGCTAAATGATATTGGATAATGCGCTACCGTGTCGAAGCAGGCGCGATCTTACCAGCGCCGCCGGCCCCGCGGCGGTGTTGAATCACCGTCCCCGCGCCTCGGGCGCGGCCGCGGCTGAGCGCAGACCGAGAACGCGCGCCCTCTCGGAGAGCTGCGCCTCGAGGTCGAAGACTCTCAGGAACGACTCCCGGCATCTCTCACCCAGGCGGTACAGCGATTCGGGGTCATCGAAGTACGAACAGACGATCTCGCAGACCTCCTCGGCTTCCGGGGGGATTATCCGGATGTCCAATCCGTCGGTGAACGCGACGTTGTCGTCGAGGGGGTCCGCGCAGAGCACGGCGGTTCCGCACATTCCGGCTTCGACGCAGCAGGCGGTGGGGAACCCGTCGAAGCCTCCCGGGTTCGACGGGTCGGCGAACGCCCTGTTGGGGGAGAGGATCATGTCCATGCCGGAATAGAAGGCCGGGAAGAAGGGCGTCTGACGGAAGCCGTATTGCCTGATCCGGTCACCGAGAAAGCCCGGGTCGAGCTCGTCGAGCATGCCCGGCCACATTCCCCCGACCACGTGAAACCGGAAATCCGGGTGCAGACGGGCGAGCTTTCCCGCAACCTCCAGGAAGACGTCATATCCCTTCGAGGCGCCCCGGGGGTCGTACCTGGTGGCCACGAAGCAGATGTCGAAGGTCCCCTTGCCGGCGCCGTATCTCGGGCGCGCCCGTGAGTTCTCCCGGAAGTAACCCGAGTCCAGCACGCCCCCGTAGATGAAATGGACTCTGTCCTCGGGGAAGAACCCTCTCTCCAGCACGTAATCGCGGGTGGTTTTCTGCGTGGTTATCACGGCGTCGAGCATCTCCGAGGCGCCCACGCGCTCAAGCATTGCGTCGCACTCGCGCACGTCCAGTTGAAAACCCCCTCCCGGGTAGAGCGTGAAGGAGAACGGGGCTCCGACCGCCTCGAAGACGTCGAGGATGTTGAAGGCGTTGTTGATGAAGACCGTGTAGTAGAGGTCCGGCCTGCCGATCATGTCCACCGCGTGCCGCACCTTCCGGCTCAATTCCGGGAACATGGACTCGTAGTCACGGAAGGCTCTCTCGAAATCCCTGAACAGCGAGAATGCGTAGCACTCCTGGATGGCCGCGAGGTACCAGTTGTACTCGGCTACCCTGAAGGAGGACAGCGGCAGGGGGAAGTAGTCGTCGACGATGTAAAGCCTCAAGGCGCCTCCCGGGAAGCGTTGATACGAACCGCGAGTGAGGGCCGGGCGTGACCCGAGCGCATCTCCATTATCATGCTTATTCCCCCGCCCGCCGGACGCCGCGCCGCTTTTTTAAGAGCTTCAGGCACGGTGGTCGATGAGCAGCTCGATCATGCTGCAGTCGAAAGTGGCCATGCCGGCGGCCCTGGCTTTCATTCTCTCCGAGTAACTGTCGTCAATCAGTATGGAACCTTCAGGGTCCATGAAGTCCGTCTTTTCCTCGGAAGGGCCCACCGGGATTACCTCGTCGAACAGGTCCAGCAGCCTGTGGCGGGACAGCGTAGCCGAGGGGTCCGGCCGCGACCTCGATATCGCCACAAGGCGCCGGCCCTTGTTCAGGCACTGATAGAGGAAGCCGGCAAGCTCCCAGTTGACCCGCCCCTCGAGTATCAGCGTATCGTCCACGTCCACGTATACGACGCGGTATTCCAGGTCGTGCCTGTACCTGTTGACGAGTGCCCGCTCGATCTCCACCCGGAAGCCCTCGGGCCTGACCTCGTAGTCCGAGCGCTCGTGTTCCATGATGCTCAAGAGGGGGAAGTTGACCCCGGTGACCCTGTGGGTCGCCATCGTGCCGCTGATTCTGGGGGCAAGCTCGAGCAGCACCAGCTCTCCCCGCGAGGATTCCTTGACCTGGAAGAACCAGGCTCCGTGGAGCTCCAGTTTCCGCGATATCGCCAGCGCGTACTCCTCGAACAGGGCGTTCTCGACGGGGACGCTGTGCATGGAGATACCGCTCCTGGTGCGAACCCGCTCGCGGCCCCCGGCGAACAGGAGCCCTTTCTCCCTGTCGGAGAAGCAGTCAACGGTGTATTCCCTGCCCTCCAGGTTCTCCATGACGATCAGGCCGGGCGCGCGCTCGAGGGCGGCCCGGAGGGCGAGCTCCGTGTCCACCCTCTCGGCGCCGGCCGACCCCTGTCCCACGTCGGGCTTGAGGAATACCGGCAGGCGCCGCGCGGCCCGGTCCGGCTCGTAGATCCCGGGGACGGGGAGCGTGCCCCGCAAGAGCTCGTAGGTCTTCAGCTTGGAGCGTGCCACTTCGCACGTCTCGACCGGGGAAGTGATAACGTGCGCGTCCACGCGCGAGGCCTCCCGCGCAAGGGCTAACACCACGTCGTCGTGGGCCGGATAGACGTAGTCGGCCCCGGCTTCTTCCACAGCCCGGTTGAGGGGTTCGACCCAGTCGCCGCCGTTCACGTCGGGCACCAGGTAGCAGTCCTCGAAGACGAAGTCGGCGTGACTGGGCGATACGCTCCCGGCGGAGCACAGGGACACGTTTCTGCAATACCGCAGGCTCCTCCAGATCTCGAGCCCTATCTCGGTGCTCCCGGGGAACACCAGCACCCGCCGTTTCCTGTCCATCGGCCTTTCCCGCCTTCGTGTCGCCGCACCTTGCCCGCCGGCCTTTCGCGGACCCCCTCGCGGCGTCCTTCACTTCCCCGCCGCCGTCACCTGTCCAGCCTCGTCCTCCCGAGGTAATGCACGCCTACGACGCGGTCCACGAAACCGCTCCTGACGCCGCACCCGTTCCTCCGCCGCCCCAT
>CAZAIS010000396.1:0-3005 GCA_964485255.1 uncultured Acidimicrobiales bacterium
ATCACCACCTGGGGGTTTGGGAGCACACCCTCGAGACCATGGACCTGCTGGACGGGATCATGGAGGAGCCGGGAACGTCCTTCCGCTCGCGGGCGCGCGGGCTCGAGGCCCACCTCGCGTCCCGTCTCGCGGGCGGGTTCACGCGAAGGGCGTTCCTCGCATTCGCCGCCCTGGTGCACGACGTGGGGAAGGCTGACACCATGACCGTGGAGCCCGGCGGCAGGATACGTTTCCCGGGCCACCAGATAGAAGGCGGCAGGCTCGCCGCCGGTATCGCGGCGAGGCTCGGGATGGGGACCGCGGCACAGAGGCACCTGGCGGGAATAGTGCAAGACCACATGAGGCTCGGGTTCCTGATAGAGGAGGGAGAGACGACCGCCGGGCGACTGAGGGCGGCGCTAGAGATGGGCGGGCACTGCCCGGAGGTCGTCATGCTCTCCCTGGCGGACAGGATGGCCACCCGGGGTGAGGCTTCCACGGCCCGGGCCTTCGATCGGTACAAGCGAACGGCATCGCGCGTGCTGGCGGACTGGTTCTGGCTCCGGGAGCACCCCCTGCTCGTCGACGGCAGGGACGTTACCGTACACGCGGGCCTGGAGCCGGGCCCGCCGGTGGCCCGGGCGCTGTTCGACGTCACCCTCGCCCAGAGGGAGTCCTCGATATCCAATCGCGCGGAGGCGCTGGAATTCCTGGCTCCGGATTTTAAGGGTAGAATGGATACGCGGGGCGCATGAGAAAACGCTGCGCGGCCCCGCGCCGAATGCCGCGGAACAACGCGCGCTCAAACAATGACCGGGACCCGGTCGGCGGAACACGGCGGCTCATGGGAGAAAGTCGAAGGAAGCAATGGACTACAACACTGACGACGGCAGGGCGGAAGGCGGCGACGGTGACGGGAAATCCCCGCACCGCTTCAGGAACTGGGCGCTGGGCCTGGGGCTCTTAGCCCTCCCGCCGGCCGCGGCCAGGCTGGCCGCCTACCGGCTGCGAAGCAAACACGACCCGGAGGCTGGAGAGGTGCTCTCGGAGCCAGTGGGGGAGAAGGGGCGTTACCTCAAGAGCTTCGACGGCACCAGGATATACACCGAGGAAGTCGGCAGGGGCCCCACGCTGGTGCTCGTGCACGGGTGGTTTTGCAACACTGACATGTGGCACTACCAGAAGAAGCTGCTGGCCGCAAGCTATCGAATTGTATGCTTCGACCAGCGGGGCCACCGCCGGACCGACTGCCCCGACTGTGTTTCCTACACGCTGGAGGACATGGCGCTCGACCTCAAGGCGGTGCTCGACGAGTACGCCGCCTGCGAGCCGGTCGTCCTGGTCGGACACAGCATGGGCGGCATGTCGATATTGAAGTACTGCGAGATGTATCCCGGAGAACTCGGCGCCAGGGTAAGAGGCTGCGCGCTGGTGGACACGTCGCACGTGCCCATGAGCGAGACCATGATGGGAGGAGGAGCGCTCCTGAAACTGTACAAGCCGGTTGTCGAGCCTCTCCTGAACTGGGTCGTCGGACACTCCGGCTTCGCGGACGGCGCGAAGAAGGCGCTGGTGCGGACGTCGCCTTTTCTCCTGGCGACCCGCTACCTGGGGTACGGAAGCGGGGCGTCCCTGACCCAGATGGAGTACATCCGGGAGATGGCCGGGAAGACGACGATAGCGGGCGCGTGCCGGGCGGGCATGGGGCTCATGCGCAACGATGAGGCGACCAGCCTGGAGGCTCTTTCACTCTCGGGCGTCCCGGTCCTGATATGGGTGGGGGAGAAGGACAAGCTGACCAGGCCCGAGGTATCCGTCCGGATGAAAGGGCGGATACCGGGGGCGAAGCTCCGCCTGGTCCCCGATACGGGGCACCCGAGCTACATGGAGGAGTACCGGGAGTTCAACATCGAACTCGACCGGCTCGCGCGCAAGGCGTTCGCTCGCTGACACGGGGAGGACTCAAGCATGCTGGGAACCATAAAGGTCGGTCACGCAGGCGACGAGAGGGCGTTGACGGGATGCACGGTGTTCCTTCCGCCGGAAGGCTCGACGGCCGCCTGCGAGGTCAGGGGCGGCGCCCCGGGCACTCGCGAAACCGAGTTGCTCCGTCCGACGTTCACGGTCCAGTGCCCGCACGCGGTCCTGATGTCCGGGGGGAGCGCCTTCGGGCTGGCGGCGGCGACCGGCGTCGTGGACTACCTCGAGGAGCAGGGCGTGGGGTTTCCGACCCCGGGAGGGCTGGTGCCGATCGTAAGCGCGGCGGTCATCTTCGACCTCGACATCGGTGACGGCGCCACCCGGCCGGACGCCGAGATGGGAAGACGGGCATGCGCGGCGGCGTCGCTCGACGAGGAGCGCGAAGGCAGTGTGGGGGTCGGCCTGGGCGCGAGCGTTGGCAACGTCTACGGGCGCTCCAGGTCGGTCCGGGGCGGCTTCGGGATGTACAGGTTCCACGCCGCCGGCTTCAAGATCGAGATCGCCGGGGTGGTCAACTCCTACGGCGACGTCGTGGATGACTCCGGCGTGATCCTTGGCGGAGTCCGGGACGAAAACGACCGGTTCGTGGGCGCCGAAAAGGCGATCTGCGAGTCGACGGGGCTGGCCGGAGGCACGATGCAGAATACGACGCTGGTGCTGGTGGCCACCAACGCGACGTTGACCTGCGCACAGGGCGCGCGTCTTGCCCTGCAGGGTCACAACGGCATAGCCAGGGCGGTGCGCCCGTCGCACTCGAGGTACGACGGAGACACGGTCTTCGTTATCTCCACCAACGAGGTCGAAGCCCCCATTGACGCGGTCGAGGCCCTCGCCGCGATGGGTACCGCCCAGGCCCTGCGGTCCGGCGTTATGCGGGCCGGTTCCGGGGGTGGTGTTCCCTCGGCCGGAGAGCTGTCCGCAGAAGGGCGGTGAACCGCCGGCGTGGACTTCTACGAGGTCTTGAAGAGGAGGTCGAGTACCCGGGCTTTCACCGATGAAGGTGTGGACGAAACGGCGGTATCCAGGCTTCTGGAAGCCGCCTGCAC
>CAZAIS010000397.1:0-3005 GCA_964485255.1 uncultured Acidimicrobiales bacterium
ACCTCCAACCCTCCGACGGTTATCGAGGTCGCCTCGTTGAATCCCTGCCCGGAGATGCTCAAGCTGGTGAAAGCGTGGCCCCTTGTGGGAGAAAAGCCGCTTACGGAAACGACTCCGTCCGCGCGGCATATGCTCACTTCCGGCATCACCGCCGGAAGCGCAAGAGCAAGCGCGACAACCACCGCCGTTGCCAGCAGCGCCATGGCGGCCCCGGGAATCCTGAAACCGTGTTTCATTCCCCGCTTTCCCCCATCGCCATCTGGTGCCCGCGTCGTGACACTCCTCAACACCCGTGACACTCGATTCCTCGCTGTTTCGTCTTTTCAGGATAGGGTCATTCCGACGAGACGAATAATAACGCAAGGAGAGAGCCCCATCCACTCACGGACCGTTGAAGCGTCCTCACCGCTCAACGTGGGGCCATCCGACGACTATCGATATTCAGTCCCTATTGTCATATTGTACTTATATATGTATTATCTCTATCGATGGACGTTAGATAGAGAAAGAGGTACGCCATGTGTGCTGATGACAACCTGGAAGGCTGCTGCCGCGAATCCGGGGGTCGTGCCCATGACCACCACTCATCGCGGTGCGATTGTGGCGAGGGGATGTCCAGGCGTTTTCTCCGCCCCTTCCTCCTGCTCCTGCTGGCTGAGGGTCCTTCACACGGATACGAGCTCGCCGGTTGTCTGAAGGAATTTTCGCCCGAGGGTCTGGGCGTCGAACCCTCGATCCTCTACCGAATGCTCAAGCAGATGGAGGTGGAGGAACTGGCGACCAGTTCCCTCGACGACAGCGGCACCGGGCCCGCCCGGAAAGTGTACGAACTCACCTCTGAAGGCCGTGAGGCTCTTGACCTCTGGGCTTCGAGCCTCCAGGGAACGGCCAGGATGCTCGGCTCGTTCCAGGAGCGATACGAAAGGACACTTGCCAGGTGAGCGTCTCCCGGGTAGAGGGGCTTCAAGCTTCAGCCATCAGTGCCGAAGCGCTGACCAAGTACTACGGCGACCTCCTCGCCGTCGACCATATCTCGTTCGATGTGAAGCCGGGTGAGCTCTTCGGTTTCCTGGGGCCCAACGGCGCCGGCAAGACCACCACCATCCGTATGTTCATGAACCTGACCAGGCCGAGTGAAGGCTCGGCGCGCGTCCACGGGATGGACACCGTTCGCGACACGCTATCAGTTAAATCCGTGGTCGGCATAGTCCCCGAGGTATCGAACGTATTCCCGGAGATGACAGCCCGCTCCAACCTTGTCTTCACCGCGTCGCTCTATGGCATGAGCCGCAGGGAAGGCGCCTCTCGGGCAAGCGAGCTCCTGGGGCTGTTCGGCATCGAAGAGCATGGCGGCAAGAAGGCTGGCAGTTTGAGCCTCGGCCTGAAGAGGCGGCTGGCCATCGCCATGTCGATGGTACACAGACCGAGGGTACTGTTCCTCGACGAACCGACTTCGGGCCTCGATGTCACGTCCTCCAGATCGATCCGAGAGATGGTGAAAACACTTAACTCCGAGGGCGTCACCTTCTTCCTGACCACTCACAACATGGAGGAAGCCAACCAGCTCTGCGACAGGATAGCGGTCGTCAATCACGGGAAGATAATCGCGTTCGACACGCCGGGGGAACTCCGCCGCGCGGCCACCGAAGCACAGGCCGTGGAAGTTACCTTCGACAGGGCGCCGACACGGGACGAGAGTGCCGGGCTGTCGGGGCTGGCCGGTGTGTCCGGAATCTCGGGGGCCGGGGAATCCCGCCGCCTCCTCACCTCTGACCCGCGAGCGACCTTTCGTTCTCTCTTCCTCTTCCTCGAGGAGCGCGGTTTGGGGGCCAGGGTTGTCAATACCCCGAGTACTACGCTCGAAGACGTGTTCGTCAAGCTCACCAGCGAGGAGCGTCATGGCACAGGCGAGTAGCGAAACACTGGCAAAAAGGTCGGGGCTCGTCAAGTGGATGAGGAAGTCGTGGGCCATCGCCGTCAAGGACATCAGGATCTACTACCTGAAGCCCGCGATACTCATCTTCGGGGCGCTCTTCCCGCTCGCCATCTTCTTCGCCTTCATGATGGGAAGAAAAGTGGCGGCGGTCACGCTTTTCCCGGGGCTTATCGCGCTGACCCTATTCTTCTCCACCACGACAATCGCTCCGTTCAGCATTCCATGGGAGAGGTTGACGCGGGCGTTCGAGCGTCTCCTGTTCGCGCCGGTATCGCTTGCGGAGCTGGCGTTGGGCAAAACGATTTCGTCCTTTGTCTTCGGGCTCGCGATGTCTCTCGTTCCCCTGCTTATAGGAGTCATCTTCTTCGGTTCTACAGTGGCCCACTTCTGGGCGCTGCTGCTGGGCATCGTCCTCGGGAACGCCTGCATCTCCAACATGGGAACGCTCGTTTCAACGGTAGGCTCCGAGAGCCCGCAGAACGTGATGCTGCTTTTGAACCTGGTCCGTCTCCCCATGATGTTCATTAGCGGTATCTTCATCCCCATCAACGATCTTCCGGCATGGGGAAGGATCGTATCCTGGTTCAGCCCCGTATCGTACGTCGTCGACCTGCTGCGCAGGGGTCTCGGCTTCCAGGATTACTTCGGGCCGCTCACGTCATCGCTCATGCTCGTCGCCTTCGGTGTTTCCATGTTCGCCCTAAGCGTCTACAGGATGAAGGGCTGGAACAAGTAGTATTCCGCTTGACGCCTGCTCTACCGGTAGAGGGCAGACCGCGCGTTGTCCCATTATTTACAGTGACGAAACGCCCCCGTAATACCTCTGAAACATCACCCCATTAGACTGTGGCAAACGCACGCGGGTCCTCAGGACGGCGGGCTATGGATTGGTCTTCAAAACCAAGTCGGAATTCGCTCGAGATCGAGCGATGGAATAGAGCGCGTGGCGCACGACGATAACGAGGAGTTGTTGACATGTCACGACCGGCCCGGATAGTCCTTCTCTCAGTTGCTGCCATCGTCATGGTTTTCCTGTTCATCGGTCAGGCTTCCGCCGGGGGTACCGTGA
>CAZAIS010000398.1:0-3000 GCA_964485255.1 uncultured Acidimicrobiales bacterium
TTCAAGTTCTGCTTCGTCGACTTCGACGGCTCAAACCTGGCGCTGCGCGAGCGTGAGCTCGAGGAGGTCGTGAACACCGCGCGCTCGAGAGGCCTCAAGCTCATCGTAGGCAACGCCCTTCCCGTCCTGAGGCAGGACGGCAGCCGGGAGATCGTGGCTGAGCAGCGGGATTTCAACGCCTTCCTGGCCGGGAAGGCATACCCCGGGAGCAACCTCTGGGTGTTCGACTTGAACGGCGAACTCGCGGGACCCGACGGGTACCTGGAGCACCGGTACGGCACGGGGGACTCGCACCCGAGCAGAGAGGCCTACGAGAAGCTCGACCTGTCCTTCTTCCCTTTGCTCGAGGAGGTCTTTGCCGGGAGTCCTTGAGCGCCCGCGGGAGGAACCCGGCGCTTTCCACTATCGACGCCGCCGGCGTTACGGTCTCCGCTCTTGCTACTGCGGCCTGATCACGACTTCCGTCACGGCCCGCCTGCCTGCCCTGGCGGCACTGGCGCCGGGGACTCCGCGTTCCACGACCGCACTGACGTACAGAAGGCTGAGCGCGGGATCCCGAGGCAGCGGCACGCTCCGGTACACCGCCCCGCCTGTCACCTCGTAACCCTTACTCGAAGGGAAGACGCCTATGAGCCCTTCGGCGAGGAGCGAGACGCCCAGGTAACTCTCGAGCCTGAATCCCCGCGTGGTCCGCTCACGCGATACGGCGGGCCTCTCGAGCTTGTCCGTGTCGGTCTTGCCGTCCAGGACCGATCCGTCGTAGAGGGGCATCGAGTGATAATCGTCTAGGTATGCGTAGCCGGTCACGCTCCTGCCTTTCACTTTCCACAGGCGGTAGCCCGGGTAGGAGTCCCGCATCCCGCCGCTGTCGAAGCCGACCAGGGTCTGGTTGACGTACTTCGTGGTACCCTTCCGGTCAAGCGACGGGGCCTCCCCGACGTAATCGCTGTGCGTGTGACCCGTCAGGACGTAGTCGACCCCGTACCGGGCGGCGAGCGTCCTAAGCGCTTTGCTTCCCGACCCCCCGCCCCCGAACGATATGATCCCCGCGAACCTCTCGTTCTTCCACGACGCGGCTTTGCCGTTCGGCCTGAAGGGATCGTGGTGCATAACCATGAACCTGTTGACCGAATCACCGTGTGCCGCCAGGTCGTCCCGCAACCACGCCAGTTGGCCCCTGAAGGTTTCCGGCTTTCGCTCGTCACTCGCCGATACGACCTGCCCCTGCCACTTTCGCGGGTACACGAACAGGCCGAAGAACTTCGACATGACCGTGCGGTCGAATGCGGACCACTGGTATGTGTTGGCCACGGTGAAGTGGTTCGCGCCTACGTCGAAAGAGAAGAAGAGCGGTCCGATGTTCTCCTCGAAAACTCTTGCCCCGTCAACCCCGTTCACGTACTGGTCGTGGTTGCCCGCGGCCATGAACACCGGCACGCGGAAGCGCGGCAGTTGCGTGTAGAACGCCTCGAACTCGCGGGCGAGTTCACCGGGCGAGCGTTGCGCGTATACGTAGTCGCCCATCATCACCACGAAGTCGGGCCTGATCGTGTTGACCTGCTCGATAGCGCGCTGGAAGAAGACCGGCGTCCCGTCCGCGGCGATGCCCTTGTCGGACATCGGCGCCATGAACCCGGAGATGTTCCGCTCGTGAACGTGAACGTCCGTCAGGCTCACGAACCTCAAAGAGCCGTCCGGGCGCGGTCTCGCTACCGAGACTGAGTTGGGCTGAGTCTCCACGGAATGCCTGCCGCCCGCACTCGCTTCAACCGACAGGCTGTAGAGCTCCGGGACGGCATCCTCGGGAACCCTGAAGGACGCCTCGAGCACGCTTCCCCGCCCGTGAGCCGTGCCCGCGGGCCAGCGCTCAGACCGTTGCGATCTGGCCGATAGCGCCTCGAGCTCGTAAATCAGCCCCGCCAGATCCGGGCATGCGGGGGTCAGTGTCGCCTTCAGGGAGCCCGCCGCTTCTGCGGGCAGGTCAAGCTCGATGTTCATCTCGCCGCCGGGGCTGACTATCGCTGGGTACCCGATGGTGGGCCAAACGATGTCTCGTATGTGAGGAGCCGGCCTCCGGCTTTCGGTCGGTAACCGCCCGACGGACGAATACACGTTGATGGCAACTACGCCGTAGAGCGCTATTACCACCAGCAGTATTATCCCGACGACGCGGAGCCATCGGTAGGAGCGTTCGTTCATGCGTGTATTGTAACTTATGGGCCCGGCCTGAATGTCCTACAATGGTAAAGGGGAAATTTCCGGACGCGCGCCCGTTCAGGGCGAAAGGAAAGCCGCTCCTCTTCGAGAAGTGGAAGAGCCCCAGCTTCTTCACGGGGGGTCAGCTCGAGTTCAAGGAGGTCAGCGCGTGAAAACCGAAGAGATTCAACGCCTTCTCGCCGACGAAGCCGACTACCTCCTGGAATTCGATTCACCGCGGATTTCCAGGGAAACTCTCCAGCTTCCCGGGCCCGACTGGGTCAACCGGTGCTTCTGCTGCTCCGACCGTTCGCCGGCCGTCATGCGGAGCCTCGAGAAGATCCTCGGCCACGGACGCCTCGCGGGCACAGGATACCTTTCCATTCTCCCGGTCGACCAGGGCGTCGAGCACTCCGCCGGCGCTTCGTTCGCTCCCAACCCGATCTACTTCGATCCGGAGAACATCCTCAAGCTCGCTCTCGAGGCCGGGTGCAACGCCGTGGCAAGCTCGCTGGGCGTGCTCGGAAGCGTTTCGCGCAGGTACTCGGACAGGATCCCGTTCATCGTGAAGATCAACCATAACGAGCTGCTGACATACCCGAACCACTACGACCAGGTCATGTTCGCCGGCGTCGAGCAGGCATGCGACATGGGGGCGGCGGCCGTGGGAGCGACCGTCTACTTCGGCTCCGAGGAGTCCGACCGCCAGATCGTCGAGATCTCGGAGGCTTTCCAGTCCGCGCACGAGCTTGGCATGGCGACCGTCCTCTGGTGCTACGTGCGCAACGAGGCTTTCATGGTGGG
>CAZAIS010000399.1:0-2998 GCA_964485255.1 uncultured Acidimicrobiales bacterium
GCACAGATTAATCCAAATGAATTTCCGAAAATCGGTTATACTGATTTACATTGGTTAAGATGTATACCTATTTATCATTATTATCCCCCTTATAATGGATATAATCTGATCGACACTTCACATTTCGTAAGTAATTCATATTATTACCCCTTGCTCAGTGAGATGGGATTAAATTATGTCGTAACTTTGGGACATACCGGAATTCCTTTAAACCCGAACATAAATAATAGTATAAAGATAATAGATTACGATTTCCTCTCTTATCATAAAAATCAAGTCGGCTACATATTCCATGATGTTAATTATGATATTTCATCGATTGCTTATTCTACCGGAAATGATGCTGAATTTTATGCTTATCAAGTAGGTGGACAGACCTTCTCGGAAATATCTTCTCAGATAGACAATTTCGGCTTCGGGAAAGAAGCTGGCCAAAGCTCAACCTACTCAATTTGGGTAAAAAACAGAGATACCACTATCGGAGAGATAAATCAATATGATCAACTTAATAATCTTTATACCTTCTACGCCGGAGTAGATGAACACTCGGAAGGATTTTTGTTAAGGGCTAAATTCCCTCCGTTGCACCAGAATTCGAATCACGGAGGAAAAGAATATTACTTATCGATAAGATCAAGAATAAATCCTGACCCGGGTGGTTCTCCTAATGATACAGTTGCTGTTGTTAGTTTTGGAATATCCACAGATAATATTGAAACCATATTACGGACAACTAGCCCGAAAATCGAATTGATGCCTGATTCAATGGAAACCGAACAAATAACACAACCCAGAATTATCAGGGCAAATGAATTTGATTCAAACGGAAACTATTCTAATATTATAATCCCTTTTGAGAAAACCAATGGTAGTAAAAAGTTAACAATCGATATATTATGGAAGGATAAGAGGGATTTGTATATAGATAAAATTGCAATTTATAATCATTATTATGATAGTTTATTTATCAAACCGTATGCAATACAAACATCTATTAGAAACAGGATTAAGTCTGTGTTAACAGATAAGTTCCAGGCAAAGAGCAATAATCCCTTGTGGGCACATGCCTATCATGATGAAGCAATGCCGCTTACTTATAGATGTTATAAAGAAATGAATGAATTAGCCCAGTTGCCGAATGTTTTAGGGGAAGGTAAATATGTAACCGGAGTCACGAATGTAAGCTGTTATACTTACGATCAAATGAGATTCGCATACAACATATGGAGACCACCTTACATAATGTATGAAGATTATCCAATCCTGGAAATAACAGATTCGGTATCTACAAATCCATCTTCAGGGAAGCACTCATTGCAGGTTGCTTTACAGAGATTAGTTGGATTTGATTGGGGTATATACGACGCTACAATGGGAATTCATAGAAACGGTTTAAAGTACTCAATCGAATTCGCTCAAAATTATAGTGGCGCTCTAAATGATGATATACCATTTTATCATACAATGCAGGTATGTGCGCAGAAAAATATATCTGATTCTGTAGTAAATACAGTTTATAATAGAGAGCCAAAACCAAATGAGATACAGGTGCAGGGATGGCTTGCGATGTGTTATGGAGCAAAAGGATTGATGTACTATGCAATTTATACTAACACACCGGGTCCGCCGCTAAATACTGGGGGAGCAATATACGGAGTGTTTTCAAGTTTGGGGGAGGAAAACCAAAATTGTCAGAATCCGTCACTTGCTCAGGTTCCAAACGAAAGATTTTATGCAGTAAAAGAATTAAACCAGGAAATTGACAAAATCAGTCCTACACTACTACAGTTGACGTGGATATATGGAGATAGTTCACATGACACAATTCCTTTAACCGGCAGATACATTACCTCTGTCACTTCATCTTTTGTAAACGAACTTAACGAACAAACAGTATTTGATCAAACATCAGAGAAATTTGTTGAACTTGGCTTCTTCAAGAAGACGATATCAATTGAAGATAATTATCTTGATTATTTTATGGTAGTAAACCGGAGGTGTTTAAGTAATGAAGGGAGGCACATCACTATAAAGTTAGATAAAAGTAGTACCGGGTTAAAGAACTGGAAGGTGACGGATGTAGCAACAAACACATCATATGTTGTGCTTGATACCGGAACCGTCAGTATTGATTTAGGTCCCGGTAGAGGAAAGCTCTTCAGACTTGAACCGGTAATGATAGCGGGAGGGACTCTGGCATATAATGAAACCATACCACAAAACACCTCATTTCAGGTAAAGGGAAATGTAATAGTCCCTTCAGGAAAAACACTCACCATAAATTCAGGGTCAAATCTGACATTTATAGACAGTTCTAAGCTCACTGTCTCGGGGACACTGATAATTAACGGTACAAGTAATAATAAGGCAAAGCTTGATTTCACATCCGGGGTAACCTGGAGGGGATTATTTCTGAATCCCGGAAGCAGTGCGACTATTGATTATGCTGAGATAGAGGATGCATACTGGGGGATTAATGCAAATGCCTGTTCATTATTAATACAAAACAGTGAGATAAAAAACTGCTATTTCGGGATATATTTGTACTATACATCCTACGACTATTACGGTACTGAGATAAGAAACTGTAATATACATAATACGATTTACGGAATAGAACTGAATCATTCTGCGCCTTTAATTACAAATTGCATAATTAGCGGAAGTGAAAATGGAATTAGCTGCATAAGCAGTTCGAACGTACATTTGGGTAATGACGAGGAAGGGGGATTAAATATAATCGGGGATGGAGATCTAGGTGTTTACTCTTATGCCTCAGATCCTTATCTCGGGATCTATGATGAAAAGACAGAGATAGGAGGATACAACAGTATTGTAGGAGCGGGCTATAATGTGGAAGCGGAGATGGATTCCTATGTGTATGCACATTTGAACTGGTGGGGCTCGTCAACTCCCGATCCATCAGAATTTAAAGAAGACGGAGGAGTAATAGACTATGACTATTATCTTGATTATTCACCATTCGGAGAAAGTCAAA
>CAZAIS010000400.1:0-2995 GCA_964485255.1 uncultured Acidimicrobiales bacterium
CCCCTTGAGCCTGGACATCGTATCGCGGATGTCCGAACTTTACCGGTCCGAGGTAATATCGAGGAAGTTCTCACAGGAGCCGTCGGTCAAGGTGCTGCCCGGGCTCCTCATGCTGAACATCGCGATAATAATACTGATGAGGTTCTTCGAGAGGTCGCTGCCCGAGACCGCGTGGGCGGTGCTGTCGTGGGTGGTGATGGGCTTCTTCCTCCTGATAGCGGGCGTCCTGTTGAGGTTCTTCTTCCTGCTCAAGAGGTACACGGTAGACACGGCGTACATACTGGACAAGCTGTTCGCCGACGCCGAGAAGGCGGCGGGCTCCCTCGAGAAGGCGGGCCCCGCGGCCTTCGCCCTCGCCACGGAAGGCATCGCCGAGGTGCTGGCGTTCGAGGTGACCCGCAGCAACAGGAACGACATGGTGATCGCCTACCTCGGCCGCCTCCACGGGATGATAAGCGGGCTGCCGGCCGGCAGGGCGGACCCGCTCCAGGCGTCGCTGCCGGAGCTGAGGCGGGCCCTGCGCGGGAGGCGGCGGGACACTGTTCCCCCGGTGGCCTGCGACGCGTTTTCGACCGCGATCAGGGAGCTTCTAAAGATCCACCAGGCGGCGACCGCTTCCGAAAACGTAGAGATCGGCAGGTGCACGACCGACCTGGTCGCGTCGCTCCTTGACGAGGGGGTCGTCGAGCCGGGCAGGGACATGTTCGTCGAGCAGCTCCTCTCGACGCTCGCCGAGGTGGGGCGAAAGGCGATGGACCGACGGGACCAGTTCGCTTTCATCGAGCTGTGCCAGTGGTACGTGGACATCGTCTTCGACGTGGGGCGGGAAAGCGGAACGTTCGATCTTTCATACCTGGAGGCGTTCGATCGTCACTTCTTCGCCTCGTTCAAGCTTCCGGCCGACAGGAACGAGCAGCGGCTCTTCGAGGCGCTTTTAAGTTCGGTCATCTACCGGGTGAGCGTACCGCGTTACTCGTCCGCCGACGCGTGGCGATACGTGGACTCGTACGTGCGGGGCGCCGGCGGGGACCGCGAAGGGCGGCTCGGCGCGGAGGAGGTGAGCGCCGGGGTGGCGCGGCTGGACGAGATGGAGGCTTCCCTGTGGAGCCTGGAGGACTACGGCCGCTGGGAGGACGGCCTCAGGGAGCTCTGGGTCATGCTGGAGCACGGGCGCGGGCTCGAGCCGGGGCCGGACTCCCCCATGTTGAGGTCGAAGCTGGTGAGGGACGCGAGGACGCGGTTCAAGTACAACAACCTGCTCTACGTGCTCTTCGCGGCCTGCGCGTACTCCCTGGAGGCGTCAGGCCCGGATTTCACGCTGGGGGTCTGGGAAATGGCCGAGCCGCTCAACGCAGACGCCAGGGCGGTCCTGTCAGACCTCGTGCCGCCTGTGCCGGCGGAAGTGATGTCCCGTTACATGAGGCGCACCGTCCTGGACAGGAGGTTCGCCTTCGGCGGTGGGGCGACCGAGGGCCGTAGGCGCCTCCGGCAGTACTTCCTGCTCCTTCTCCTGCGCTCGGCGGCGGTCTCGCGGCGCGAAAGCGGAAGCCCGGCCGGCTGGAGGGACGCCGTATCCCCGCCCCGTGACGTCTACCTTGTCGAGGAGCTGGTGGAGATGTGCCCGGCGCTGGCGTCGGAGACCAGGCTGCTGGCGTCCCTCGGGTTCGACCCGGGTCCGGCGGCCGAGCTGCTCGGCGGGGAGGTTCCCCGCATGCTGCGGAGCGTCGTCGAGCCGGCCGGCGCCGGAGAACGGCCGCGCCCCGTATACGGGGCTTGACCGGCTCTAGGAGCCGGGCAAGGCAGCCCCGCCCCCGTCGAGCGAGGCGGCGAGGAGCGCGCTCCTGCGGACGGCCTCGTCCATGTTGATGTACTCCCACTGCCCGAAGCGCCCCAGCGCATGGAGGCCCAGCGACTCCAGGTAACCGCGGACGGTGGCGGCGTTCTTGGCGTGATCGAGGTCGAGGACGACGTAGGCGTGCTCCAGCGTCACCTCGTCGGTCGCGACAACGTCGCCGGCGTCGACGATCCCGATCCGATCGAGGTCTTTCACCGTCCGCTCGATTATGGAGGAGGGATCGGCGCCGTACAGATCGCCGCCCGGCGCGGCCGTGATCTCCGCGATCAGCGAAGAGCACCCCCGGGGCGCCGACTCGCGGCTGAAGTAGCTCATGAAGCAGACCCGGTGCGCAAGGACGGAAGGGTCCGGTATGTAGACGGCGCTCCTGTCCGTGAGCGACTCGTTGCCTACCCCCACCAGGACGACGCGGACAGCGTTGTGACGCAGGCCCGCCGCCGCGGCGCGGACCTCCCGGGGCACGTCCTCCAGGAGGCGCACGGCCCCGGTGAGCGGGCAGGTGAGCACGACGCGGTCGTAGCTCCTCTGCCTGTCACCGTCGGACACGACCCAACCGGAGCCCTTTTTCGAGATCGAGCGAGCCTCGAATCCGCCGATCACGCGGGCGCCGTCGTCGATGAAGGAACGGGCGAAAGCCTCGATGCCGCCCCTTGCCGGGTACAGGAAGTTGAGCTGGTGCAGGTAGCCCTCGGTCTCGATGCCCAGGGCCGAGCGGACGATGTCCTCTAATGGGGGGCGGGGCACCCGCTCCACCCACTCGAGGCCGATCTCCTCCAGCGGGACCTTCCAGATCTTCTCGTTGTAGGGAAGCAGGTACTTCTCCGCGATTCCGTCGCCGAAAACGTTCAGTATCCATTCCCTGAAGTTCGACGGCTCGGGGTGCTCGTTCAGCAGGTAGCCGATGAGGCAGTCGTAAACGTCCTCGCGGTCTAGGGCGCCCAGGCCGTTCTCGAACGGGTACTTCACGTACCTGCCCTTGTAGAGGACCGAGTTCGCCCGCCTGCGCCGGTTGAGGTTGCCCGCGAGAGCGGAGGCGGTGCTCTCCATGAAGCCGGGATCGCTCGATAAGAGTATGTGGCCGCCGATGTCGTAGTCGAACCCGTCGCGGTTGAACGTGCGGCACAGTCCTCCGGGGCGGTC
>CAZAIS010000401.1:0-2988 GCA_964485255.1 uncultured Acidimicrobiales bacterium
GACCACGCGAGATCCGAGAGCTCCTCTATCGGGT
The DNA here is from genome assembly GCA_964485255.1 of uncultured Acidimicrobiales bacterium. Classification (GTDB taxonomy): domain Bacteria; phylum Actinomycetota; class Geothermincolia; order Fen-727; family Anoxymicrobiaceae; genus CAZEJS01. The sequence goes on from CAZAIS010000401.1 coordinate 35, forward strand.
CGATAGTGCCGTGAGGGAAGCAGGGCGCCGAGCCGACGAGCGCGACGGTGTTGCGGTTGACGGCCCGCCTGGCCTCGTCCACAACCGCCCTGAACCCCTCGTCCACGGGGATGTGCCGGATCTTGATATCGAAGCACTCGGCGGCCTTGTCGAACGCCGCGTGCGCCGTCACAGGCACAACGATCTCGGCGTGTCGTATGCCCTTCTCCGCCCGCGCCCAGTCGCGGTAGGCCTTCATCGCCAGCATTATGCTCTCGGTCCCGCCCGACGTCACCACCCCGCAGACCTCGCCGGGCGTCCCCCGGCGGGATTCGCCAACCCCCCCGCCGAGCATCGACGCGGTCATTGCCACGATCTCCGACTCGTACTTCACGACGCTGGGCCACAGGTCGCTGTGCAGGGGATTCACCTGGGAGTTGATGTCGTACACGCGGTTCAGAAACCTTATGTACTCCTCGTCCCCGTGATATACCGCCCCCGATACGTAGCCGTCCTTCCACCTCGGTGATTCGATGGACGTCATCTCCTCCATCTCGGAGATGATGCGCTCGCGCTCCCAGCCGGTCTCGGGCATCTCCTCCACGGTCTCGAAGCGGTCCCTGTACGGCTTGAGCGCGACCTGCATGTCCCTGGCGAGGTCCGCGTACTCCTTCTCGATGAGCTTCCCGGTCACCGGCATCTTCTCGAGCAGCGCTATCACGGGCTCCATCACTTTCGGGCCCAGCCACTTCGACGCCGCCTGGTATATATCCACGATGGACATCAGCCTCACCCCGTTCTTCTTTGGCGGTACGCCGGGCATTCTACCAGAAGCCCGTGCGGGCGTCGGAGGGCGCCCCGGCGGCCGCTCGGAATAGCCGCCCCTTTCTAATACAATAAGCGCGGCACATGAAAGGGAAAGGTTGGACAATGAGCGAGAACGAGTTCACGATCAGGGAATTTGAGCCGGACAGGGACCTGGACGCGGTGGTGCGCTGCTACGAGAGCGGATTCGGCCCCACGCTCTGGCCGATCTTCAAGTACTCCGAGCGCGCGGCGATCGAGGACCTGGTGATGACCGATCACAGGGCATGCAACGTGGGGCTCGTCGCCGAGGCCGGGGGTGAAGCCAGGGGCGTACTCTTCGGCTCATTTCCGGAAAGCCGGTTCGACCTGCTCAAGCACCTCGGCCTGGTGTTCGCGCTGATGTACAGGCGCTTGATCTCAAGGCGCCACGAGATGAGGCCGTTCGCCCGCGTCGTGCTCCGGCACGTCGTTATGCACGAGTTTCTCTACTACATGCATTTGCCCGGGGGAAAGGCTGCCGAGATAGAGTCTTTCACCAGCCAGGAGGAGTGGCGCGGGGGATTGGGACGCGCGCTCATGGATGCCTTCGTCGAAAAGGCGAGGTCGCGCGGGCTCGAGAGAGTCAACCTCGGCTCCGACTCCGAGCTTAGCTGGCCTTTCTACGAGAAGTACGGCTTCAAGAGGACAGCCGAGTGGAAGCACCACGGCTACGACTACACCTTGCCCGACCGCGATGTCACCGCTTTCATCTACTCCCTCCACCTCTGACTTAACTTTTGGGGGTCAGGTCTAGAAAGTTAAGTCGCCAAAGGACAAATGGCTCAAGACAGGGTTTCCCCTGTCTTGAGCCATCTAGAGGCAATCGACTTAACTTTCTAGACCTGACCCCCAAAAGTTAAACTGGTAGTATAGGGCAGGGGTAGGATTCCAGGAAACAGATTTGGGTTCGCGATTGCACGCGCGGGCGGGGTTTCGCGAACAGGGGAGGTGCGTTCGTGAGACGATGCCCTCAATGCGGATTTCCGCTAAGGTTCGCCCGCTACTTCGACTGGAGAAGCGACGGGACGATCCTGGGGACCGACCGCGTGCGGATGCAATCACGCATAACGTTCCTCGAGCGCGGCGAAATGGAAGGCCTGTTCGATGACCTCTCCATGATGCTCGGCATCTCCATCGAGCACATCCTGATCGAGGCCGAAAAGAACATCGGCAAAGCCTTCTACGCCAGCACCCCGCTTCGCTTGCTGAAGTACGCTCCCCACAACCCCAGGTGGCGCCCGGAGTGGGTCGCCAAGACGGCGATCAAGGCCGTCAGGGGAGACGTCGCGGGCCTGGGAGGCGGCCTCATCAGCGCGGTCAGCTACGACGGAAGAGGCTCGATGGTCCTCAGGATCTCGAACCCCGTCTTCATCTCGAGGACCATCGGCAACGCGGTGGGGATCTACGAGTCCATCGAGCGCGTGCACGGGGCCACCTACGACTATTTCATGGAGGACGGCGACCTCGTCCTCATGATGCGCCACCCCGCGGTCGGACTCGAGCCCGAGCCGCTGTCGGAAACGAGGCTCCTTCTGGACGAGATAGTGCCGGGGAACGGACCGGTAAACTACGAGCGTTGCGCCCGCTGCGGAACGCCCCACGACGCGTCCAGGGCCCTGGAGTGGAACCTCGCCGAGGGCACGATCACCAACAGGCTGACCGGAAAACGGGAGGTCGTGGGCGCCGTTCAGTCCGTGAACGCGATGATGCGGGAGCTGGTAGCCGAGCTGGGCGAGGAAATACTCAAGCCCCTGTACGAATGCCAGAAAGAGATAACCCGGCAGCAGCTCGAGAGGGACACCACCGAGAGTGGGAAAGGTTTCTGGGACCGCTTCCTCCTCGCCTGCGCCGTCAAGGGCCTCGGGTATCCACTGAGCATCGATGTCGGCGACGACACCGTTTCGGTGGAGATCGCCAACGCCTACGAGCAGACCCTTTATGCCGCGAGGATCGCCGCCGCCTTCGAGCACGAATCGGAGCGGATGTCGAGCATCGACTGGGATATGCGCCGGGGAGACATGTGCGCGTTCAGGATCTCCGCCGCGAGCTAGGCCTCCCCCACGGGCAGACATAGACACACATCCCGCACGCCGCCCTCTCGCCGTTCTTCTCGCGTTGATTGCCGGCAT